>DWXS01000051.1 GCA_019119045.1 Candidatus Mailhella merdavium
ATTCCGTTCAGCCTTGTCGGCGACATGCCTACAGTACGGCCACAGCCTCAATCTCCACCTTCGCACCCTTGGGAAGAGCCGCCACGGCGACACAAGAGCGCGCGGGAGCATCGGAGGGGAAAACTTCGGCATACACGCCGTTCACGGTCTGAAAATCCGCCATATCCGTCAGAAAGACCGTCGCTTTCACCACCTGAGACGGAGAAGCGCCTGCCGCGGCAAGCACAGCCTTCATATTCTTAAGCGCCTGAGCGGCCTGTTCGCCGACATTCGGGGAAACCAGTTCGCCACTGGCAGGATTCATACCGATCTGACCGGAAAGATACAGCGTGTCGCCGGCTTTGATGGCCTGAGAATACGGCCCGATAGCCGCAGGAGCGTCGGCAGAAGCAATAACTTTTTTCATGGCGATTGACCTCCACAGGTCTACTTTTTCCAGTTGAACGTGAAAACCTGCTCCACATCGGGATGCAGACTCAAATGAACGGGGCATGTATGGGCACAGTTTTCTATCGCCGCCTTCTGACGGGGAGTGTATTCCCGATCCGGCATATCGAGGATAACCTCGATTTTCCCGATACGACGCGGATTTGCACTCATGGTTTTAATGATTTCGATGGATGTTCCGGTTACATCAACATCATGGGTCTTGGCATAAATGCCGATGATGGTCATGCAGCATGTGGCCAGAGCTGTGGCACACAAATCCGTGGGAGAAAACGCCTCTCCCTTGCCGTTATTATCTACCGGTGCGTCAGTGACAATGGTCGTTCCGCTCGCAATATGCGTGCATTCCACACGCAGATCGCCAAGGTACACAGCTTTCATGTTTGCCATACCATCTCCTTTGTTGGCGGGAATATTCCCCTTGAACAGGCTATCCTCATTTTACATATCTAGTCAACAGTCTACTGTCGACAATATTTATGTAAAAATTTCCCTTCAGTATTTCAGACGGACTCGAACTTTACGTTCTTGAGGAATTATTCCGTCGGAAAATGCGCTTTCCCCTTTTTTCGGGTCGCGGGGGCAGGCTTTTCGCAATATCTGGCAAGACGCTCGGCAGATTCCGCATAGTGGGCGCGCACGGTATCTTCGATAATCTGCGGATCTCCTCCGCACATGGCCTCATAAATACGGCTATGCCTGTCATAAAGTTCCTCGGGGGTATAGAGCGTACGCCACTGCCGATACATGAGAAACTTGGAAATGACCCTGCTTGAACGGCTGGCAAGAAAACGGAGAAGAGGATTGTCCGAAAGAGAAAGAATCGTTTCATGAAACTCCGTGCCGAGTGTGGCGTGTTCGTCAAAGGCCTCTCCCGTACGCACGGCTTCACGCATCTGGTCGATAATTGCCGCAAGCCTGTCGCGAATTTCCGAAGGAAGATTCCGGGCGGCTTTGGCGGCCGCAGCCCCCTCCAGCAGCCCGCTCAGTTCATAACTGTTCCGTATTCCTTCCGGCGTAAGAACCGTAACGCATCTGCCCCGCTTGGGATGGGACATGAGCAGTCCTTCCGTTTCCAGTTGATACAGAGCCTCACGCACGGGGGCACGGCTGATGCCGCACTCCTCGGCCAGACCAGCCTCTCCCACGCTGTCGCCCCCGCGTAATTTTCCATTACGGATACGCTGCCTGATAAGCTGGGCAACCTGCTCGCCATACGTCTGTTTACTGAAACGCTGCACAAGTCCTCCGCTGTCTGTTCAAAAAGAAGCTATAGGATACCCCGGGAATGCCGTCAAACCCGATGTGTTCCTGTACTCGCAAAATTTCCCACTATGGGCGACACCAGATCAAATACACGGGGCGACACAACGGCAATAACGCCACGTCTGCCGGCATTCACAAAAAGTTGCGGCATCTGCAACAGCGTTTCCTGCAGAAATACGGGAACGGGTGATATTAATCCGAATGGACAGATTCCTCCGGGCAGGTACCCCGTCAGTTCACGGGCTGCAGCCGGAGAGGACGGATAGAGACGGCGTATGCCGGAAAGACGCTCCAGTTTACGCAAAGAGACTCTTGTATCGCCGTGCATGAGCGCCATGACCGCGCGCCGTTCCTCACCTTCCTGCCCGTTGTCGAATACCAGACTCTTGACGACGGCGTGTTCGTCAATGCCCAGCTGCCGGGCTGCATCGCCGGTTCCGCCGCCCTCTGTGTAGCGATAGTCCAGACGGCGGACGGAAATACCTGCATTCCGCAATATCCGCAGGGCAGCCGGCTCCTTTTCGTTTTCTACCATCTTCTTCCTCCCGGAGGGCAGAACATATTATGTCGACAAAATCCAGTCGACAATTATTGACAGTATTTTTTTTCTCAAACATACTGTCGACAGGATAACAAAAGGTGCATCCCCTCCGTCAATAACCGATTCCTGTCCAGGAGGATAGTATGAACGCCGAATGTATCGGCCTTGTCTGCCGTGACTGCGGAAAAAAACTCACCGAGTCCGAATTTTCTCTGACCTGCCCTTCCTGCGGCGCGCCCATGCGTGTCGCCTTTGCGGAGGGTTCCATAGGCAAGGCGTTGAAAGACGGAATGCCGGCATATGATGATCGCTCCTATCTGTATCAGTGGCGTTCCATCCTTCCGATCAGGGACGAATCTCTCATCTCCCGAGTCAGTCTGGGAGAAACGGAGACACCCCTTCTCCGCTCCAACCGGTACGGGCCGAGCAGGGGAATATCCGACCTGTATTTCAAGATTGAACAGGGGCCGACTTTGTCGCTCAAGGACAGAGGAACGGCCCTTTGTGTACTCAAGGCCCTGGAAGGCGGACACGAGACCATCTGTCTTTCCTCTTCCGGAAATAATTCCGCGAGCATTTCTGCTTATGGGTCACGGGCGGGACTTCGCCCCGTGGTCTTTGTCCAGAAGCAGGTGTCTGCCGCCAAGATATTCAAAAGCATTGTCTATGGGGGCAAGGTCATACGCATCGACGGAGACATGGCTGCGGCCAGCAGACTGTGCGGGGCCATGGTCAAGGAAAGAGGCTGGTATCAGTGCGGAGGCCCCAATCCCTACCGTGTCGCCGGCAAGCGTACTTTTGCCTATGGAATAGTACAGCAGCTCGGCCGGGCTCCGGACACCGTGCTGATTCCCTGCGGAGGCGGCGCAGGTATGGTCGCGGCCTTTGACGGTTTTTCCGAAATGTTTGAAGCAGGCATCATCGATCATATGCCGCGTCTTGTGGCCGTTCAGCTTGCGGCCTGCAATCCCATCGAGCAGGCCTTCCTTGCCGGAAAAGAGACCGTCTCCCCGATAGAGAAAAAGCCTTCTCTCTCCGACGCGATCATGAATAATAATCCGCACTGGGGCAAATACTGTCTTCAGGCGGCCCGCAGCACGGGGGGCACCGTGCTGTCCATAACAGATGAAGAATTCCTGAAGGTTATCAGAGCCCTCGGCCGGGAAGAAGGCATTTTCACCGAACCGGCCGGCTGTGCTTCCGTTGCCGCTCTGGAAAAACTTGTCAAAATGCCGGGCTTTGAAAATCCCGGACTGACCGTGTGCAACCTGACGGGACATGGTCTGAACAGTCCTCAGGTGGCTACCAGCGAAAAAGAATATCCTGAAGTTGTAGCAGCGACTCTGGATGCTGTTGAAGCCTGTCTGGCGCAATAAATTGAAGGAAGTATTGCCGATGTTCCCGGCATGATTCCTCAAGAATCGGCAATCCCCATCACCTCAAGGAGGTTAGTATGAGAAAGTTGTCCTGGCTCCTTGCCCCCTTCATGGCTTTTGTTCTCGGCATGGGAGGAACGGCCCTTGCCCGGGAATTCGTCATCGGCGTGGAGAGCATAGCGGAAACACTCGATCCCCACGACTCCATGGCAGGACAGGGGTTCGACTACCGTGGACATGTGTATGACTCCATTGTCTGGCTTGACGGTACGGGCAACCCCAAGCCCGGGCTGGTAACGGAATGGAAGAATATCGATCCCAACACATGGGAACTGACCGTGCGTTCCGATGTCAAGTTCCACAACGGCGCACCCCTCACAGCGGAAGATATCGCCTTTTCGCTGTGGCGTACCTGCAATGTCCCCGGAACGGACAGCCCCATGTCACTGGTCGGAAATCTGGTGAGCGAGCGCATAGTCGTCTCTCCCACCAAGCTGATCCTGAAGACGGCCACGCCCCAGCCCATCCTCATGCGCTATCTGGGCATGGTTCCCGTGGTCTCCAAGGCCGTCGGTGAAAAATACATGCAGGTGAACGATTATAATACGGGCGTGGCCAGCATCGGCACCGGTCCCTATAAGCTTAAGGAATTCGTAACCGGACAGCGCATTGTACTCGAGCGCAACGAAGACTACTGGGGAAAAAAGCCTGCCTGGGAGAAGGTCACCCTGCTCAATATCGAAAAGCCTGAAAGCCGTGTCTCCGCACTTCTGGCAGGCGACGTCGATCTGATCAACAATGTGCCGGCAGAACAGCTCGTAAGCCTGGACAGCAATCCCGATGTCAAGGTATGGCGCGCAAAGTCCTCCCTGTTCCGTTTCCTGATTATGGATCAGTACACGGACTCCCCCTCGGATATGACCGACAATGACGGCAATCCGATGACGAAGAACCCCTTCAAGGACTGGAAGGTCCGCAAAGCCATTTCTCTGGCCATAAACCGCGACGCACTGATCTCGACTGCGCTTGAAGGTCTGGGAATTCCCGCCGGTCAGCTTCTTGACGAAGGATTCTCCGGTGTGGATCCGACTCTGAAGCCCGATTCCTACAATCCGAAAGAAGCCCGTCGTCTGCTTGCCGAAGCCGGCTATCCTGACGGGTTCCGTGTTGTGCTGCACGGCTCTTCCGGCCACTACTACAACGCCCCGCAGGTGGTGGAAACCATCGGACAGATGCTCGCCCGTGTAGGTATCAAGACCACCATCGAAATTCATCCGAGAGCGGAATACTCCAGAGCCGGACGGCGTTTTGAATACAGCTTTGCGCTGTTCGGCTGGGGCGTCTATGTCGGGGAAACCAGCGAAACCATCATGGCTCTGCTCATGACCAACGATCCCAAGACCGGAACGGGCTTCGCCAACCGCGGCAGATATTCCAATCCCAAGGTAGACGAGGCGGCTCGCGTGGCTCTTGCGGAATTCGATCCGGAAAAGCGTGACAAGCTGCTGGCCAAAACCGTACGCATCGCCATGGAAGACTACGGCATCATGCCGCTCTACTTCGGCATGGGTGTCTGGGCATCCAAGGCCGACGTCAACTTTGACGCTCGTGCGGACAGTCGTACTCTGGCCATTCTGGCTACCCCCGCAGATGACAACAAGTAAATAACCGAGGGTAGGCCCCGTATGGGGTCTGCCCGTTCCCGTAGACATCCGGCATGCTCCTGCCGCCCCAGAAGGAGATGCAACATGTTTGCTTTTTTTGTCCGGAGACTCGGCCAGGCGATTCTGGCTCTCTTCTGCACATCGGTGCTCATTTTTCTTGCGGTCTATGCCATAGGCGACCCGGCCGAAGTTCTCATTGATCCGCAGGCCACCGACGCGCAGGTGGCACAGCTTCGAGCTGTACTCGGTCTGGACAAGCCGCTCTGGCAGCAATACCTCCTTTTTCTGGACAGGGCTTTCCACGGCAGTCTCGGTCTTTCCTATTTCTACAAGGTGGACGCGCTGGATCTTATCCTCCAGCGTATGCCGGCCACCTTTGAACTGGCGATCGTGGCATCCCTTCTCGCCCTGCTCATCGGAATACCTCTCGGTTTCGTTGCCGGCGTCCGGCACGACACCGTAGCGGGTCGCGCCATCATGGGCTTTTCCATTGCCGGCTTCAGTCTGCCCGCTTTCTGGGTCGGGCTGTGCCTGATCAAATTTTTTGCCGCCGATCTCCAATGGCTGCCCTCAATCGGCAGGGGAGAAACCCGCGAGCTGTTCGGCATCCAATGGAGTATTCTGACTCTTGACGGATGGGCTCACATCATTCTTCCCGCAATTACGCTCTCTCTGGCAAAACTGGCCCTCATCATCCGACTGACCCGGGCCGGCGTGAGAGAGGCCATGCTGATGGACTACATCAAGTTCGCCCGCGCCAAAGGCCTGCGTCCCCGGCGTATTCTCGGCGTCTATGTCATGAAGAACATCCTCATTCCCATCATCACCGTATTCGGCCTCGAACTTGCCAGACTGCTCACGGGCGCGATGATTGTGGAATCCGTGTTCGCCTGGCCCGGCATGGGCAAACTCCTCATAGACTCCATGGGAGTTCTGGATCGCCCCATACTTGTTGCCTTCCTTCTCATTACCGTGGCCACCTTCATCGTCATCAATTTCATCGTCGACATGCTCTATTCGGTCATTGACCCCCGCATTCGCCTTGGAGGAGGATCACGCAATGGCTAGCAGCCCCGCCCCCGCGTCCCGACAGGAAGAAAGCCGCTTCAGGCGGATTGCCAGAGAATATTTTGAAAGTCCGCTGGCAACCATTGCCCTTGTCGTCTTTTGCCTTATTCTTCTTGCCGCTCTGTTTGCCCCCTGGATATCGCCCCAAAATCCCTACGACCCGCTTGAAATCAACTTCATGGATGCGCGCCTTGCTCCGGGCAGTCAGGCCTCGGAAAGCGACATGACCTACTGGCTCGGCACTGACGCTCAGGGCAGAGACATGGTGAGCAGTATTCTGTACGGCATCCGTATCAGTCTGGCCGTGGGGGTTCTCAGCTCCTTCATCGCCATGCTGGTAGGGGCGGCTCTGGGGCTTGTATCCTCCTACCTCGGGGGCTTCTTCGACGCTCTGCTCATGAGAATCGTGGAAATCCAGATAAGTCTGCCCTCGGCTCTGGTGGCCCTGGTTTTCATTGCCTTGTTCGGCCGGGGAGTGGACAGGCTCATCATTGCGCTGGTACTGGTACAATGGGCCTACTTTGCCCGAACGGTGCGAGCCTCTGCTCTTTCGGAAAAGAACAAGGAATATGTGGAAGCGGCAACCTGCCTTGCCATGCCCACATGGCGCATCATTTTCCAGTATATTTTCCCCAACTGCCTTGCCCCCCTTCTGGTCATCGTCACCATCCAGATGAGCCATGCCATTACGCTGGAGGCATCTCTTTCCTTCCTCGGACTGGGACTGCCCATTACGGAACCCTCTCTGGGGCTGCTTATTTCCAACGGATTCCGTCATCTGATGAACGGACGCTACTGGATCAGCATGTATCCCGGCGTGGCGCTTTTTGTTCTGGTCATGTCCATCAATCTTGTGGCGGACAGGCTGCGCGACATTTTCAACCCCAGGCTGCAACGCTGAAGGAGTTCCCATGTCCGACATCGTTCTCGACGTTGACAACCTGCACACGCATTTCTTTACCCGGCGCGGACTGGTTCGCGCAGTGGATGGCGTCAGCTTCAGCGTGCGCAGGGGCGAAGTGCTTGGCCTGATTGGCGAATCCGGCTCCGGTAAAAGTGTGACCGGCTTTTCCGTCATGCGGCTGGTGGATGCGCCGGGCCGCATTGTAGAGGGAAAAATCCGCTTTCTCGGGCAGGATCTGGCCGCTCTGAGCGAAGAAGAAATGCGTAGCCTGCGCGGCTCCCGCATCGCCATGATCTTCCAGGACCCCATGATGACCCTGAACCCCGTGCTGCGCATTGATACACAGATGATTGATGCCGTCATGGCCCATGAATCCGTCAGCAAGGCCGAAGCACGCATCAGAGCCAGAGACGCGCTGGGCAAAGTGGGGATTCCCTCTCCGGAAGAACGTCTGAAAGCCTATCCCCATCAGTTTTCCGGAGGTATGAGGCAGCGCGTGGCCATTGCCATCGCCATGCTGCACAAGCCGGAACTGCTCATCGCCGACGAACCGACCACCGCTCTCGACGTGACCATTCAGGGCGAAATTCTGAGCGAAATGCAGACATTATGCAGGGAAAGCGGCACATCGCTGATCTGGATTACGCACGATCTGGCCGTGGTCGCAGGACTGGCTCACAGCATTTGCGTCATGTACGCCGGGAAAATAGTGGAATACGGCCAGGTGGACGACGTGCTGGATCGGCCGCTGCATCCTTATACGCAGGGGCTGCTGCAATCCATTCCGGGGGAAAATCTGGAAGAAAAGGGGAAGCCTCTCCACCAGATTCCCGGCTCCATGCCCTCGCTTCTGTCCCTGCCGCCGGGATGCGCCTTTGCTCCCCGATGTGAATATGCCAGACCGGAATGCAACGCTCCGGTCGACATGAGTTCTGAAGGCGGACGTTCCGTGCGCTGCCTTTTTCCGCTTATCCATGACCGCGCCACGGGAGGCAGGATATGAGCGATCCTTTTCTTGAAGTGCGGGATCTGTCCAGAAATTTTGTCCGTAAACTGACGCTTTCCGAAAAGGTAGGGAATCTTTTCGGCTGCGGATACAGGGAACAGGTCGTCCATGCGGTAGACCATGTATCTCTTTCCGTCTCCAAAGGTGAAGTTCTTGGTGTCGTTGGGGAATCCGGTTGCGGCAAGTCCACCATAGGGCGCATGATTTGCGGTCTTCTCCCTCCCAGTTCCGGAAAGGTGCTGTTTCAGGGACGCGATATCCATACTCTGAATGCCTCTGAGCATCGCATGACCCAGCTCCAGCTGCAGATGATTTTCCAGGATCCCTTTGCCTCGCTCAATCCCCGTATGCGCGTCCGGGACATAGTAGGTCATGCGCCGCTGGTGCATAAGCTGGTCGCCCCCGAACATCTGGACGAATTCGTTGACGAGCTGCTGCTTCAGGTCGGACTTGATCCCAGTTACAAACGTCGGTATCCGCACCAGTTTTCCGGAGGCCAGCGTCAGCGCGTAGGTATAGCCCGGGCTCTGGCCGTATCTCCCAGCGTACTGGTATGCGACGAATCCGTCGCTGCGCTGGACGTTTCCATTCAGGCGCAGATCCTCAACATTTTCATGAAGCTGCGCGACAAGCTCAATCTGACCTGCCTGTTCATCAGTCATGATATCGGCGTAGTTCGCCACATCTCCCACAGAGTGGCTATCATGTATCTGGGGCGTCTGGTGGAGCTGGGAAATTGTGATGAAATCTTCAGCAATCCGACGCATCCCTACACGCGGCTTCTCCTCGACGGAGTGCCCCGGATCAGCCAGCGTCATTTTGCCTTCCATCACATCACCGGCGAAATTCCTTCGCCTCTGGCCCCGCCTCCGGGCTGTCATTTTCATCCGCGCTGCCCGCAGGCCACGGAACAATGCAAAAGCGAAAGGCCGGCTCTGCGGGAAATAGGCCCCGGACACTTCACAGCCTGTTTCAAGGTCTGAAATATCTCATCCGTTTACGGGCCCGGAGCTATCATATCCGGGCCTGCTCATCCTGTGTGCAGGAGGCTTGTCATCATGATCCGTCCCCCTCTTTCCCCTGAGGCAAAACCCGACGCGAAACTTCTGGCCCTGTGTGAAGAGGCCGAAGAGCGCGTCATCGAACTGACCGAACGCCTTGTCAATATGGACTCCGGAACCAACGATCTGCCGGCTCTGGAACACAAGGCTCATGTACTGGCCGACATCTTCCGCAGCATGGGAGCAGACAGCGTAGAACTGCGCGAAGCCGCCGCGCCGCGTCAGGGCACTTATAATGTTGTGGCCACCTTCAAAGGCACCGGCAAAGCGCGCGTACTCATGCTCACCCATTATGATACGGTTTTTCCCGCCGGGGAATCCGCCCGTCGCCCCTTCCGGCGGGAAGGAGATATGGCCTACGGCCCGGGTGTGGCCGACATGCAGTCATCCATAGCGATGCTGATCGCGGCGATTGAAGTTCTGCATGACAAGCTGGGTCAGCGTGACTACGAAATG
This sequence comes from Candidatus Mailhella merdavium, assembly GCA_019119045.1. Lineage (GTDB taxonomy): Bacteria > Desulfobacterota > Desulfovibrionia > Desulfovibrionales > Desulfovibrionaceae > Mailhella > Mailhella merdavium. Next base: position 9,790 of record DWXS01000051.1, read on the forward strand.
CTCACCATTCACTGCAACGCGGATGAAGAAACCGGCTCCAACGGCAGCCGCGCGCTCATTCAGGAACTGGGGAGGATTCATCACGTTTCCTACAATATGGAACAGAGCGGCAAGGAAGGCGAACTCATCACCATATCAGGACGCGGCATTGCCCAGGGCACGCTTACGGTAACCGGCGTTGCCTCCCATGCCGGAGGGGCTCCGGAAAAAGGACGCAACGCAGGCTATGAACTGTCCCATCAACTCCTCCAGCTCCGGGATCTGTCCCGCCCCGAAATACGAACCGGGGTTCACTGGACCATGGGACATTTCGGCAACAAGCTCAACGTCATTCCGGATCATGCGGAGGCCTTCGCCGATATTCGTGTAACCCGCACGGATGAGTTCGATCGCATCAGAACTACCATTGAGGAAAGAATCAACAATAAGCTCATCCCTGACTGCCATGTTGATTTTAATATGGATATCAGCGTTCTCCCCTTCCAGAACGATCCGGTTACTCTGGCCTTGGCTGAAAAAGTCGTAGCCTTTACGGAGAAGGAACTGGGCCGCAAGCTCGGTTACCGTCACGCCAACGGGGGCAATGATACCAGTCACTGCGCTCAGGTCTGTCCCTCTCTGGACGGTTTCGGCTTGGGCTGTCTTGATAATCACAGCCCGAAAGAAGCCCTTCCTTTGGCTACCATTGTTCCCCGTATGTATATCCTGATCCGTACATGGCAGGAAACCTTTGCAGGACGGATGCTGAAGCTCCGGGATCTGGATGCACCACGCTGATTAAGCCGCGGCAGACAGGAAACCGACCGACAGCCCATCGTAACAGCGAGGCATTTCAATGAATCCTGAATTTTACACCACGCTCCCGGCAGGAACGGAAGCCACACGCATCATCGGAATGAACCGCCTTCCCGGAGAGGCATCCGTCCTTTCTCCTGAAGTACAGACGGCTCTGCGTCGGCAGGGCTTTGACGGCTCCCTCGGCAAAACCTTGCCCATGCTTATGCAGACCTCGAACGGCATGGAAAACGTTCTGATTGCAGGTCTGGGAGATCGTCCTGACCTCTCACCCCGACGCTGCCGCAGATTCGGCGCCAAGCTGGCCGACGCACTGCGTGGTCACACTGCGGTACTGTTCCGCACAAAGGATATTTTTCCCGGTACAAGGCCGGACGACCGCGCCTTGCTGCATATTCTTACCGGCTACTGTTCCCGGCAATACAGTTTCGACAACTACCGCGCGCCGGAAAAAACCTGCCCGCCTCAACGTCTGATTGTAGAAGATCCCGGTGCGGAACTGCTGTCCGTTCTGTGGAACACACAGGGACGCGTCGTAGACGCCGTACATCGGGTCAAACAACTGGTATCCACTCCTCCGAATGTTCTGTACCCCGAAAGTATGGCCGATATGGCCCTGCAACTGCGGGAATTCGGACTGGATGTAGAGGTGCTGGATGAAAAGGAACTGGAACGTCAGGGCATGGGCGCGCTGCTCGGCGTAGGACAGGGCAGTGCCCGCCCCCCGCGTCTGGTAATCCTGCGCTGGCAGGGACACAGCGACCCTTCATGCCCGCCCGTAGTCGTCGCAGGCAAGGGAATCACCTTTGATTCCGGAGGATTGAGCATCAAAACCCGTCCGAATATGCGGGGAATGAAGCACGATATGGCCGGAGCGGCCGTCGTTTTTGAACTGCTGCGCTGCGTCGCCGAAAACCACCTTCCGATCAATGTGGTCGGGCTTCTTGCTCTGGCGGAAAACATGCCCTCCGGGCACGCTCTGCGTCCGGACGACATTGTTCGAACCATGTCCGGAAAATATGTGGAAATTGTCAGTACAGACGCCGAAGGACGCATGGTGCTGTGCGACGCGCTGACCTATGCCGTCTCAAGACTTTCTCCGGCATGCCTCATTGATATCGCCACGCTGACGGGAGCCATGTCCACCGCTCTCGGCTGGCAGAAGGCCGGACTTTTCTGCAACGACGATACGCTGGCCGCAAAGCTGTTTGACGCCGGTGAGGAAACAGACGAGCGAGTCTGGCGTATGCCCATAGATGAAGACTATGACTCGCTTCTGAAAACGGGTGACGCCGATCTGGAAAATGCGACATTCGGCCAGAACGCACGCAGTATTTTTGCGGCCAAGTATCTGGAACAGTTTGTGGAAAACAAGGCTTGGGCTCATATTGACATCGCCGGGACAGCCTGGAGCGAAAAGGATACGGAACAGGCCCGCAAGGGTGCAACGGCCTTCGGACTGCAACTGCTTTATCGCTTTCTGGAACAGAGCGCATCTTCTTAGAGTATTTTGCTCTTGAACATATCTGCCGCTGTGACCATGTTGCGGCTCGCAACTTTCATGCCTCCGCCGAGGCTTCTCTGTCGGCCGTGTCTGTACGCCCTGCGGGCTACAGGCACGGCTCTGCGCCCCGCCGCAGGCAACTCCGCCTCGCGGCGCAATCTCGCGTCGATTGAGACAGGGAGCCTGTTTAAACACTGTATTCTACAGATACAGCCATCTCCTTTGAATCAAAGGGGCGTCACGCATATCGTCAGGGGAGCTTTGACTTCTCTCTTTTCCCATAGTGCTGACGCCGCATTTTCTCTTCGTTGCATATACGCCTCTCCATACAGAAGAATTCGCGAACGCTTGTCTGCCCGGAGCAAGGCCATCCAACGTATAAAAAACATACTCGCTCCCGAGCAAACACCGTACGGACAGCATACACGAAAAAACGCGGTTCTGCTTGTGCTGATCCGGCGCGACCTGCCTGCATCCTGGCGATTGACAAGCGCAGCACAACGGGAAACAATCTTTCTTCCCATACCCAACCTCTCCCTGCCGGGGAGTACAGAAAAAATACGAGGTCAGTATGCGTTACTGGATATTCAAAAGCGAACCCGGATGTTTTTCTCTGGACGACCTGGCAAAGTCGCCGAAGCAAACAACGGCATGGGACGGCGTCCGCAACTATCAGGCGCGCAATTTCATGCGTGACGACATGAAGGTCGGAGACCTCGGCTTTTTCTATCACAGCGGAAAAACTCCGGAAATTGCCGGACTAGTGGAGGTTGTGCGCGAAGGATACCCCGATCACACGGCGCAGGATCCGGAAGCCGAACACTTTGATCCTGCGGCCACGCCGGAAAATCCCCGCTGGTACATGGTGGATGTCAGGCTGGTCAAACGCTTCACGCCCCCTATTTCCCGCACGCTGCTGCGCCGTCAGGCCGCCCTTCAGGGCATGGAGCTGCTGAAGCAGGGGTCGCGGCTCTCCGTACTGCCCTGTGAAGAGAATGCCTTCAATTACATCAGGCATATGGCGGAAAGCCCTGAATTTTCCTCTGACGAAAATTTCTGATACTCTCGTCCGCTCTTCGCAGACAGCAACATGGATCCTCTCTTTTCCGACTCTGTACATCTGTATCGAGAACTGGTCGAAAATCTGCCCGTCATGTTCATTGCGGTGGACAGGCGGCAGTCCAAGCCCGTCTTTGAATATGTCAGCCCTTATTGCCGGGAGCTTACCGGTTACACTCAGGAAGAGCTGATCGGCAGGGCTTCCATGCTCTCCCTGTCCTATCCCGGCGATATCCCCGGAGAAACAAGCTTCCCCCGCATGGAAAGACGCCACGGGGTATCCCCTGCGGCTCCCTGGTTCAACTCTGTTTTCCGTATTGTGACAAAATGCGGCAACATCAAATGGGTACGCGAAATCGGCCGTATTCTCTTTTCCTCATCCGGGGAGCAGCTCGGTATACTGGCCTTCATCTTTGACAGTTCGACAGGCAGTGCCCCGGCCCTTCTTCCTTTCGAGCATCAGGAAAAAGGTATCAGTATCCCGGAAAGCCGGAGCTTTGAAGGCTTTGTCGGAGACAGCCGACCCATGCTTGCCCTGTACGACAAGCTCTCCCGCTGTGCCAGCAGTGATGCTCCCGTGCTCATTACCGGAGAAAGCGGCGTGGGCAAGGAAGTTGCCGCCCGGGCCATTCACAGCCTTGCCCACAAAGGTACCCCCTTTGTAGCCATCAACTGCGGCGGTATCAATGAAAGCCTGATGGAAAGTGAGCTGTTCGGCCATGCCGAGGGAGCCTTTACAGGAGCAAAGGGCAGCTCTCGCGGTTTTATCGGACAGGCAGACGGAGGTGTTCTTTTTCTCGATGAAGTGGGAGAAATTCCCCTTTCCATGCAAATCAAACTGCTGCGTACACTGGACGGATACGGATATATTCCGGTAGGCAGTACAAGAACCTTCCACTCCAGATTCCGCCTAGTCTGTGCGACAAACCGAAATACTTCAAGGCTGGTTGCAGACGGCAGAATGCGGGAAGATTTTTTCTATCGCATTCACACTCTTCCCATACATATTCCACCTCTCCGTGCTCACAAGGAAGATCTCCCTCTGCTTATAGACCACTTTCTCCGCCTCTTTTCCCCTCCGAAACAACAGATACTCATTCCCAACCATATCAGACTTTCCCTGATTGAACACGACTGGCCGGGTAACGTCCGGGAATTGCGCAATGTCATCTGGCGATTCATCGTGCTGGGCGAGCTGAGTTTTGCCTCCGAAAATAAATTTGAAGAATCACCGCCTCATCAGGCCAGCTCTTCCGAAGAAAGCTGCAAGCCGACGGAAGAAATGAGCCGACGCAAAAGAGCTCTCGATCAGAAGAGTATCTCCGAAGCTCTCGCCCGTTCCGGCGGGCATGTTGCCCGAACTGCCGCACTGCTTGGTCTTTCAGAGCGTACACTGTACCGCAAGCTGGCAAAGTATGGCCTCCGCCCCGAAGACTACCGAAACATATGACATTGTCATGTCATGACACAACGTCATGACATGATGCCTTATTCTTTTCCCGTATCCGCCACCTTTCCTCTGTTCACGAGCTTTTCAGGCTCTGCCGGTTTCGGCATCCTTCTTGCAGACATAACAGCAGATTCACGCACCCGCGGGGGAGCCTCCTGCGGTACACCCAATTTTCATTTGCAACCTTTTCCCGGGAGGAAAACATGCGTCATCTGCTGTTCTGCCTATTGTTACTGTTCATGCCTGCGGGGGCCCTCGCGGCCGTTGTGGTGGATCTCAACAGCGCCACCGAGGAACGCCTTCTTGATCTCCAGACCGGCGTCAGCGATGAACTCATACACTCCATTTTCGCTTACCGCGACAAGCACGGCCCCTTTCAGAATCCGGAAGATCTGCGCCAGGTACCGGGTATGGATGATGAAAGTTTTGAACAGCTTTTTCCCTTCAGACTGAAAGGAAGCATTGTCATCGAAGTGGATGAGCCCAAGGGTATCTCTCCCTATTAAAATCCATTGATTTTCCATCGGAAAACTCTCCGAACTTCACGATAGTCCTGCGGTCGCCGCTGAACTGATCCGGGCAAGGCTTGCCTGATCCTTTATCGGCCTTGCCGCTCCAGTCACGAAAAATTACCCATCCGGCAGCATCCGGGGTTCCCCCCGCGCGCTCATACACAGGGCAAGTTTCCAACACAAGGAGGAAGAGTCATGCGTTTTCTGAAACATCTGTTGCTTACCGTAGCAGGGATTGGCCTTACGGCAGGCAGCGCAGTGGCCTTTGAATCATTCGGCGGGCCCACGGGCGTATTGCGCTGGGAACAGGGCAGCACTTTTGACGGCTATACGCTGATTGCTCCCTATTATTCCACGTCCACCTATCTCATCGACATGGAAGGCAACGTAGTCCACTCCTGGAAACACGACAACCCTCCCGGACTGCATGCAGTACTTCTGCCTGACGGCAACCTGCTCCGTCCCATGAGGCTGGGGTCAAAAGCCAAGGCCCGGGTAGGCGGCCCTTCTGGAGGATTCCAGATCATCGACTGGGACGGCAATGTGCTGCGCGAGTTCATTCTCAATGAGCCGGATCGCATCACGACCCACGGCGTAACACCGCTGCCAAACGGCAACATCCTGTGCATCGGTCGGGAATTCAAAACCATGGCAGAGGCCATTGAAAAAGGTCGCGATCCCCACAGCCTTCCCAAGCAGGGAATTTTCGGGCTGGACGTTGGCAGTGTGCAGGGATTCTGGTCTCCCTTTGTCATCGAGGTCGATCCCGACAACAAGATCGTGTGGGAATTTCACAAGTGGGATTATATCGGTACCGGGCCGCGTCAGTTCGACATCAATTATATAACGCCGGAAGTCACTCCTCTGGGAGCCGCTCTGAACTGGAGCTACTTCAACGGTGTGGACTACGACCCCAAGACGGACCGCCTGCTCATCACCGATCGACAGTTCAGCGAAGTCTACATGGTAGACCGCAAGACGAAACAGATAGTCTGGCGCTACGGCAATCCTTCCGCCTGGGGTGCGGGCAAACGCCCCGGCTTTGCCGATGACGGGGATCAGAAACTCTTCGGCCCCCATCATCCCACGTTCCTTCCCAACGGCAACGTTCAGGTGCACGACAACGGCTGGATGCGGCCTACCGGCAATTATTCCCGTGTCGTGGAAATCAACCCCCTGACAGATCAGGAAGTCTGGGAATTCAAGGCGGAACGCCCGCTGAACTATGCCTCCGCCTATCAGAGCGGCGCCCAGCGCCTGCCTAACGGCAATACACTGATCACCTCCGCCACAGCCGGACACATCTTTGAAGTAAGCGGGGGAGCCGTACCTCGTGTGGTCTGGGAATTTGTGGCCCCCTGGATGAAGGATGACGGCGCAAGCCCATACCTTTCGGATCATCAGGCCAACTCGTGGAATTTCTGGGTAGCGGACGGCCATATGGCCAATGCAGTACATCGTGCGGCCCGGTATGCCAAGGACTATCCCGGGCTGAAAGGCAAGAAGCTGGACCCCGTGTACTTTGCTCCCGAAATGCCCAAACCGTTTACTGTAGAGCCCTGGAAGTCCATGGCCGAAGAGTACAGCACCGTAATGAAGGCCCGTGCAGCAAAGGCTGACGTCCAGAAAAAAACAGTGCGCCAATGGTAAATCTGCCATACCCCGTGCAGGAGGCGACTCTCCCCGACCTCCTTGCGGGGGCCCCCATGGGCGGCGCATACCGGCCCGGCGAAACCCAAACGCCGGGCTTTTTTATTCTTTACTGCAGCAGCGGAGTCAGCAGCCTTCCGGAAAAGGCAGAACACCTCCTGCCCGGCACTCATCACCCTCACCGCAGCCCGAGGCTTCCGATACCGCTCGCCATGACAAGTCTGCGCAGTGAAGGATAAAAAATAAAGGGGGTTTTTACCATTTTCTCCAGCAGACGAAAGCGAAGCGGCAATGTATTACGAAAATAGATTCTTCCCGGATCTGTCTGCCCGGTATTGAATGCTGCTGCCAGAGCCTCGGCACTTTCAAGCGCATAACTGATCCCTTCCAGAGAACTCGGGCTTACAAAGCCCGCAGCCTCTCCGACAAGAAAGACCCCGTCTCCGCCGCAGAGGAGTTCTCCGGGGCCGGAAGGGCGCAGCACGGCACAGGCCTCCGTGCGTATGGGCTGTTTCAGCAGAAAGCCGTATTGTTCCGCCCTCTGCTTCAACAGTTCAAAGGCTTTCCGCGCATGACGGGGGCTGAAGGCCCCTCCGAAAATGAAGGAATCCCCCTTGGTCAGTCCCCATGCGTAACAGTCCGTTATCCCCGCATCAAACAGGCAGGAAAGAAAGGGATGGGGATGCCTGTCCGCGAACCATTGCTGAATGGCGGTATAGACACGGATGCGGGTATGCGGGAACAGAACTCTCCGTACAAGAGAAAAGGCCCCGTCCGCCCCGACAAGACGGGACGCCGTAGCCTGTCGCTCCTCCCCGTCTTCCCGCCAGAAGAGTCTGTATCCCTCCCGACAGCGTTCCAGATGCAAGCAGGCCGCCCCTGTCCGCACATCGACGCGATCCGGGATCAGAGACATCAGCCAGAGATCGAAGGCGTGCCTGTCCATATTGAGATAGCAGCGCTGATAATCACGCCGCAAGCCCGCAGCGATATCAAAGGTACGCACGGAAAAAATCTGGGGCTCAACCAGTATACGCGAAGGCAGGGAAAGAGAAAGCCTGGCCATGGCTTTCTGTGCATCGGGAGCGAGCAGGCCACCGCAGGGCTTGCAAAAGCCCCCGTTCTGTTTTTTCCTGTCCAGAGCCAGAACGGAAAAAGCAGGATCAAGAAGCCGGGCCAGCGTTGCTCCGGCCGGCCCAAGCCCCAATATTGCAATGTCATAATGTGTCGCCATGCTGGCTCCGGGTTCAGGCGTGCGCTATCCGCCTCAACTGCAACACTTGCCGTCCAGACCGCAGGCCGCGCCTTCTGCAAAGCCGCCCGAAACGCCGGAAAGAGCCTTCTCCAGCTTGGAACTCACCGTTTCCCAGGGCGCGTATCCGCGTGCCAGAAGCTCGCGTTCGCCATCCCTTTCCAGATACAGCGTGGGATACAGACGGAACTCTCCCATTATCTCCACAGCCTCGGCAGATTCCCGTTCCGCACATTCGCGCAGCTCGGCATCCGAACATTCCCTGTCGAAGTCTTCCGCCGCAACGGCCCAGCGTGCGGCAATTTCATGCTGAACGGACGGATCCAGCACATCCCTGCCTTCGGCATAAAAGGCGTGCTGGAAAGCCTCCATCTGTTCAAGCGCATGTCCCGGGGCAAGTTTTTTCAGCGCCGCAAGAGGAACGCAGGTTTCCGGAGAATACATGCGCCAGTCGGGGCCTCCGGAGCCTGCTCCGTCCAGAACGCGCAGAAAGGCTTCCACGGACTGCCCCGTCGTCTTCTCCAGTCGGATAAAAAATTCCCGGATGGAAGGATGATCTTCCTTCATTTCCGAAAGGGTCAACGGCTCGTCCATGAGATTTCCGGCCAGCACGCGCACGGACAAGTCCGGATGCGCCGCAAGAATACGCTGCATCACCGGGCCGAAGCCATAACACCAGGGACAAAAAACATCGGAAAGATAAAGCAGATTCATCAACATATCCTCCATGAACGGCCTTTCCCGCAAAGTCGGGATCTGCGCGTCGGAATCGCGGCAGTCTATACGAAAGCGAGGGGAAACAAAAGTCCGCCGCTCCCGCAACCGGGAAACGGCGGACACAAGGTGTCGGAAATAACGCGCTTCAGGGACTGCCTTCATTAAGCTGTTCCGAAAGGAGAAACAGAAAACGGAACCCGCCCCTTGCTCTTCTTTCGTCGAAAAACCCTTCAAGCGTGCAGCAACCCGCTGCTCTACACTCCGGGTACAGCTTGTCGGGAAGCTCGGCTCCCTGCGTCAAAGGAAAAAGGCTTTACCCTGCCCCGAGCTTTTCAGAAAGGCAGACCCTGCGTCTTACGCAAGCTTGGCGACAGCTGCCAGCGCAGCCTTGTAGTCAGGTTCCGACGTGACTTCAGGCACGATTTCACTATATGCCAGCGTGCCGTCGGGAGCCACCACGAACACGGCGCGGGCCAGAAGGCGCAGTTCCTTGATCAGAACGCCGTAGTTGAGACCGAATTCCGTTCCCATGTGATCGGAGAGCGTTTCCACTGCCTTGACGCCGGCCGCACCGCACCAGCGGGCCTGAGCAAAGGGCAGGTCGCAGCTCAGAGCAATGATGCTCACCTTGTCGGAAAGATGAGCGGCCTCGGTGTTGAAGCGGCGCACTTCCATATCGCAGACCGGAGTATCCAGCGACGGTACGCTGAGCAACACCACAATTCTGCCCGCATAATCACCGAGCTTTCTGGGTTCCAGGTCATTGGTCAGCGCGGTAAAGTCAGGGGCCTTCTTCCCTACTTCGGGGAACTGACCTTCAAGATGCAGCGGCGCGCCTTCCATCGTAACGGTATTCATGGACGATATCCTTGTTATTGGTTGTGTTTGGGGAAGATAGTGCGGAAAGAAAAGCTAGTCAATAATCATTCCTGATAGTTTTTCGAGACTTTCTTCTTGCTGAAACGTCCCGCTTCGCGATACTTTGCCTATCCTGCCGGTGAGGTTTGCGATTCGGTACCCAATGTTGACCTGATAGCCCATGTTGCCGCCTAAGGCGTGTTAACACTATTCATTTTTACGGTCATGGGGTAAACTTGTTCCCATGACCATAGCCAAAGAACAATATCAACGCATTGCCGATTGCTTTCCCCGCCAGCGGGGAAACATTTCTCTGGACAATCTCTATGTCGCAGAAAATGGTTGCAAGTGGCGGAGTCTCTCAAAAGAATTTGGCAACTGCCACTCCATCTATACTCGAATGATCCGATGGAGTAAAAACGGCACTCTTGCAAAAATTTTTGAACGATTGCAACGCGAACGGCTTATTTCCGTTAAAATTAGCGTTATTTCTCTCGATAGTACATGCATCAAGGTTCACCCCGATGGAATGGGGGCTAAAAAAAACAGGCCACCAATCCATCGGAAAATCCAGAGGAGGCTGGACAACCAAACTTCATCTGGTTGCCGCGTCCGCTGAATGCCCCCTGATATGGTGTCTGTCCCCCGGGAATGCGGGGGATGCCCCTCAGGGGAGAAAACTTCTGGAAGCTCCCGGCCCCACGTCTGTGCCTTGTAGCCTCTTTATGGATAGAGCGTATGAAGGCAATGAGACGCAACGCCCGAGTCTTCGCCTGAGCCATGAACCTGTTGGCCCTCCCAATCCTTTGCGGCGCAATCCTTGGAATTATGACAAGGAGTTATACAAGAGATGCAATGAGGTGGAAAGGTTGTTTCGACGCCCGAAGAGCTATAGGCGCATAGCAACATATTACGACAAGATGGATGTCTTATTTCTGGGGTTCATCATGTTTGCCCTAATCGTTGAGTCTCTTAAATGTGTTAACACGCCCTAGATAATAGTATACGAAGCTGCGACTGCCTACATGGCGTCGCTCTGCGGCCCAGCCTGCATGGGAGCTTCGGGCGAGCGCGCGTACACGGCAACGCCTTGCTCAGGCTCGTAATCGTAGGCGCAAAGCAGTCCGAAGCCGCCTTCCCAGGTGATGAGCAACGTTTCGGGATGCACCACGTACGGAAGGCTTTCGGCGTCCAGGCCGTCTTCTGGGCCGTCGATACGGCAATAGGCAAGCAGAGATTCAAGGAAGGACGACGTGTCGGCAAGACGTTTCTGCGCGGCCTCGAAGGCCCGGCGCTGCTCCTCCGTCACGGGCTTGTCCGGCTCGCCCTGAACGGCAAGCGTCAGCGCATGGCGTTTGCCCAGAAACTCGACGTTGCAGGTTCCCTTCCACACATGGGTGAATTCCAGCTTGCCGAAAACGGCATCGTTCATACTGTACATAGCCTCTCTCCTCATCCCTGCTTCCAGGCCGAGATGCCCCCGGCATGGGGAATGTTGTTGTGAACCTCGGAAGGCACAAGATCCATGGTCTTCATGTCTCTGCGCTCGTGCCAGGTGAGATTGTTTTCCTTTCGGTAGGCCGCCACGTCGCGGGCCGTCCAGTCCGTTCTTCCGTCGCGGCCTTCCGCATTCCACTTCTCGGCGAGCTTGCTGTCCGCCTGAGCAAAGTTTTCAAAGCGGTTCCCGGTAAAGTCGTCTATCTCCACGGTGGCCTCGGCAATCTCGCTGAAGTCCGGCTCTCCGTCCTTGAATTTCACACCATCCATGCCGTACTTGTCTTCGATCTCCACCCAAGTCTTTCCCTCGGGATTCGACTTCGGAGGAACGCAGTCGGGATCCGGCTTCCAGGTGCTGTCGCCTTTCTCTCCCTCCCATGATCCGTTGCTGCTCGGGAGGAATCCGTCCAGTTTAGGACCGCCCTCCTGTCCCGTCAGGATGTCCTTCCAGTCGGGCACATCGAGGCGATCCGGCCTGGCGAACTCTGCAGAATCGAATGGCACGCCTTCCGGGTGAGGCCTGCCTTCCACACAGAGTCTATTCTCCATGCCGTCCATGCCGGACAGTCTCTCGGGAGCCTTCCCCCCTGCCGACGTCTCCGCCATTTTTCCCAATGCTTTTTCCATCATGCGTTGCCACTCCCTGTTGCGCCGTCCGCAAGAATCCTGCGTATCCGCTTCACGTCCGAAGCACTGTTCAGCACGTCCGAAAGCCGGATCATGAGACGATTGTCCCTACCCTGTGCCGAAACCGCACAGCTGAAGAATCTGTCGTCAATACCGAGAAGCGCCTTGAACAGCATCCGGCACTCCCCGGAAAACGGTCGGCCGTCGATGATGTTCTTCAGCGCAATGAGCACCCTGCTGCCGAAGCCCTGCCGCAGCGTCCAGAGGTGCAGGGCCGCCTTTTCTTCCCTGTCCAGAGACGCGGCTGCGCCCTCCGCAGCTTCCGCCACAAGCATGATCAGCCGCGCGCGGATGCGCCTCTTTTCTTCGGTGCTCTCCTCCGGCTCCAAGGCTTCGTCGCTGCGCTCTGGCGCCGACCAGTCCTGCACGCGGCACAGCACGGCCTCGGTCCAGTCGTTCTGCTTGACCGCGGCAATCTGCACCGGCAGCCTGGCAAGCGCATCCTGCTGAAGATCGTCGAGCGCCATGGCTCCGGCCAGAATCTTCCGGTCTTCCTCAAGCGGCGCATTGAACGCTATCTTGGTGCCGGTATTGCGCAGCACCGAGGCGTCCAGCGCCGAGGCCGACTGATCCACCACAAAAAAGCCTTCGCCGTAGGCGCGCATTTCGCCTATGGCGTTGGCAAAGAATTCCACGGCCTGTTGCCGGGAACTGGAACCTTCCTGCGAAACGAGCGGCCCCGCAGCTCGAAGCAGATTGTGGGCCTCCTCGATAACCGTGGCGTGCAGGAGATTGCCGCGGGCATTCTCATCGCGCCGTTCCGCCATGCGCTGTTCCTGAAGGCGCATGAGCAGCACGCCCATGAGTACGGCCTTTTTCTCCGGCGAACCCATGTCCGCCACGTTCACCACGCAGGAGCCGTTGAACAGGACGTCGGCAGAGGTCTCCTTGTCGGGCGAAGAGGACAGCACAAGGCCGAGCGAACCGTAGGCAAAGGAATCCAGTCTGGCCTTCAGCGCGCCTATGTAGGTATCGTAGCTTTCGCCCCTGTACCCGGCTTCCTCCACCACGACCTTCACCTGTTTTGCCACGTCGGCGACGGTAGGGAACGAAGAACCGGACGCGGAGCGGGATGAAGCAATGTCCCAGCCGCAGTTCTCATAGGCCAGATACACGGCCTTTTCGAGCACCTGCGGCATGGCGGCATACATGGGGAAGGCCGCGTTGAACACCGCGCACACGCGATCGACGTGGGAACTCAGCGTCACGCCGGAACCCGCGGGAAAGACAAAGGGATTCAGGTGCAGCCCGTCGCTGCCGAAGCTGCCCGCGCGCAACACCTTCACGCCCGGCAGTCCGCGCAGTCCGCGATATTCGCTCTTGGCGGGCTCGATGACGAGGAAGGGAACGCCGATTTCATGCAGACGGCAGAGCATGTGCTGCATGGCGCGCGACTTGCCCGTGCCCGTGGTGCCGGAAACCAGCACATGACGGCACAGACTTTCCACATCGAGCGTCACGGATGCTTTTTCCTGCCTGTTCTTGTGATACACGTTGCCGAGAGGCAGAAAACGCCGGGATGCGTTTTCCGGCAGTTCGCGAAGGGAGCGCACCTCCCTGCCGAAGCCCACGGACTCCACCACGGTGACCCCGCCCACGGACCTGCGCGGCAGGCACATCATGAGCGCAAGTTCACGGCTGGACACCGGAACGCCCGGCGTGACCGTGAGATCCTCAAAACAAAAGCGCGGCAGAAGCAGCTCGCGCAGCCACGCCATGACCGACTGCGCGCCGTCCGCCTGCCAGTGCAGCAGCGCCGAGGCGTTCTTCATGGATTCCTGACCGCGCATCATGCCCTGATACAGCGAAGCGGCCACGGCGGCGTCGTTGTGATCGGCGGCCACGAAAAAGGCGGCCGCAGACCAGGCACCGCAGGCGCGCACGTCGTCCAGACGGTCGAGCTTCTCTTCCAGACGGTCATGGAAACGGCAGATGCCCATGTCGGAAAATTCCACCATGGTGCTCGATCCCTGCTCCTGCGTGGAGCCGGTGGAGGAAGAGCCGCCGACGCTTGTGCTCCTGCTCGTTCCCCGCATATTGGACCGGCCCGTCGTTTCGGTCGTGCCCGTACTGTCCGTATTGCTTTGACTCTGAGTTTCGGTGTGCGAAGTTCCCTTTTGCCTGGATTTCCCCAGACTGACCGACTGCCCGAGCGTATTGGCGAGACTTACGCTAACCATGCCCCCGATGGGCAAAAAAGCGCCTAGGCCTGCCGATACCGCCGTGGTGGCGGCATGGCTCAGCGTGCCGGACACGCTGGTACTTGTGCTTTCCGACGTTCCCTCGGACGTGCTTGTGCCCCGGCTTCTGCTGAAAGATTCCGTTCTGGCATGGCTCTGGCTGTGCGTGACGCTTTCGTTGATGCCCTGCGTGATCGTGCGGGAGATCGTGTCCACGCTGCTGGTGCCCTCGCTCTGCGACACCGTGAACGAACGCTTCTGCAGAGGCGAAAGCAAAGTGCCTGTGTTCTCCATGCTCCGCTGCATGACGTCGAGACTGTCCTGTCCCAGAGGTTCGGCAAGGATGAGCGCCGTGTATTCCCGTCCGGCCATGGCGTCGATGAGCCGGTCGAGCGACTGCGTGAAGGTCGTCATGTTGTCGTCGTGCTTGAGGTTCGGCACCAAGGACGAAGAACACACAGCCCAGTTGCGGACCTTTTCGGGGAAGCAGCGGTTCAAAAGCCCCTGCGCCTCCTCATTGCTGAGCGTGTGCAGGCGGCTCCCGGAAAAATGTCCCGTCATGCCCTGCGTGAGCAGTCCGTGGCCGGTGACAGCCGAAAACTGTTCGGCATACACCCTTGTGACGAGATACAGAGAACACTTTTCCCTCCCGCCGCGCAGCATGAGCCCCACGCCGCAATGCTCGCCCATGGCGGCCAGAATGTTGGACAGGCTGTCCAGCGCGCTCTCCCGCTTGTCGTACATGATGGTCGACACTTCAATGACGCGCACGGCATTGACCCTGCCCGCAGGAAGCGCGGCACTCGACGAGAGAAGCTCGGCCCGCTGCCCGTCGAGCATGGGCAGATAGGACTGAAGTTCCAGAGTGTACGCTTTGGACACGGCCTGAAGAAGCCCGCGTTCAGCCCCGGCCTGCATCTCCATCGACCGTCCTTTTGCAGGATTACTTTCCTGTTTCATGATTTTACCTTTTCTACGTTTCCCCGGTGAAGGCCGGACCACATCCAGCTACTTCACGCGGGTGCGGAATACTTTTTGGGCCTGCATGAAGGCATCGAACGCGTTGTTGAACCGTGCCGAATCATAGGAAGAGGACCCCACCATAAAGCGCAGACTCGTCTGGATCTCCTCCAGCAGGCGGACAATCTCCTTTGCCGCATCATGACCGGGGAAGGTCTGCGTCATGGCGTCGATAAGTCCGTGCAGTTTTCTGTCCGTCGCAGGGATATCGATTGCGATGTTCCGCCAGCCTTCCCCTGCCCTGTGACGACGACTAATATTCCAGAGTTCTTCCAGACACGTATCCAGCATGTCGCGCACGTCCCCGGAACACGCCGTATTCAACGCTTCGCGCGCTGCGCCAGGCTCGGCTGCGCCCCGCATACCCGGAAAAACACCGTGCCTCTCCCCTTCGCCGAGGCTCACGCCCCGTGAAGATTCCCTGCTCCTGTCGTTTTCAGGGGCGGGATCCTGCCGCCATTCACCGCTTCTGCTGCGGGCTGACGACTCCTGCCTCTGGAAGTTTTCCCGTTCCGTCAATCTGACCGGCCCGGACGGCACTCTCGATGGCAGGGAAACCTGCCTTGCGCTCTGCTCATCAACGCCAGAGCGCCGCTCCGACGAGGAGAAGGATGGCGAGGATGACTCCTGCGATGAGAAAAAACCTAGAGTGCGGGCGGCCTCGCTCTTCTTGAGGCCGGTCCTGCCCCTGAGAAACGACTTCCCCGATCTGTCCCTGTGATTCTCGTTGAAGATCCCCCCGATCTTGGCACAAGGCCCCAGGCTCAGGCGCAAGAAACGCGGGAAGCCTGTCGGCGCGCACCTCATCGAGCCTGCTGCCCGCCTGAATGGCGGCCTCAAAGGTCTCGCGGGAAAAATTCCGCAAAAGGCGCCCCGTCAGATAGCGGTAATCTCTCATGGTGATCGAAGACAGTTCCGGGCGCTGCGTTGCGCCGTCGTCCGGATCGAACAGCGCCCCGCCCGTCTTTTCATCCAGATACCGGGCGCACGCCTCCGCCTGCGGACAGCTTTCGTCCAGAAGGCTCAAAAGCAGCGTCTTCAGGGCCGTTTCATCGCCCCTTTGCCATGCCATGAGACGGAGGTCCGCTTCACGCTGCACTTCGGGCCGTATGCTTGCCCCCATGATCATACCTCCAGCACGGTAGAAAGTTTCTCATCCATTCTCTTCAGCCAGCGTATCTCGTCGTTCAGCTCATTGATACGACGCCGCATCGTTTCCTTATCCTGATTCATGGCGTCGAGGCTGTCAAACTTCTCGCGTATATAGGCGTCTGCGGCATTAATCTTTTCTACGGCATTGTTGATGATGTCCATCATCATGTCTCCCGATGCCTGATTGAACGCCTGGCTGGCTTCCATCATCTTTTTTCTGCACAGTTCCTTCACGTCGTTGATCATCCGTGCCGTTTCATAGACCGTTATCGTTTCATAGACAGGAACTTCCTTGTGGCTGAACCATGAAAAAGGATTATACCATTTTCCGTCCCACTCCTTCCTTGTCCCCAGATATTTCGTCTCCTTTCTGGAATAGACGTCTATCCCCTTTACATCGGCCTGAAGATCAAGAGAAAAATCATTCTGCATGTCCTTCAGAAAGCTGCTGAAAAAGCTCGTGCCCTCGCCGAGCTTCTTCAGGTACTCCTCATAATACGTCATGATGACATTCTGACATTCACGCTTGATTTCGGAAAACGTGTTGCGGAGCTCCCGTCCCATGCCGTCAAAATTCCGCCCCACCAGGTCCAGTATTTTCTTTCTTACCTGTTCCGCTTCCTCCCGAATTTCTACGTTTTTGGAATACTTTCCGAGTTCCGTTTGAAAATCGGCATACCGCTGGTCTATGCGGGCATTCATGTCCCTGTAGCAGGCAAAATCCGACACGGTCGTCTTCTGGAAGCCTTGTATCACGGAATCCATGAACGCTCTGTCCTCCTGCCGCTCCTTTATCGTCTTTATTTCCTGCGACAGTTTCCCGAGCTTCTCCTTGTCGGAACTGACTTCCTTTTCAAGCTCAGCAATGTCGGCCAGTGTATTGAACCGGCCTTTTATGAGATCGTAGCCTGCGGCTATCTTCATGGGCAGCGCGTGCTTGTAGAGGTATTCACGGACGATGGCCTCAATGGTAGGGATACCGGAATGCACGAGCGCCCTGTCGGTCTCATGCTCGACGCGGTCCATCTGTCCTTCCACTTCCCGACGCACCCAGAGACTCGCGTTGGTAAATCGCTCAAGATGCAACGCGTCACGCTCCTCCGTCTCATCGCAGAAGTCATCCATGAGGCGGCGCTCCTTTCTCGTGGCGTGGGGACAGCGCAGGGTTCTAGCCACCACGCCGCTCGCGCAGGCATACACTGGATGCCGGATGTCGTGCCTAGCAAGATAGTTCACGGCACTTTCCACAGTGCGGGAAACGCTCTCGCCGTTGTCGGGATCAATGCTGTCCATCTGGTTCAGCACGAAAAGAAAACGGTCGTGCCCCTGCCTTCCGTCCCTCTCTATCAGCCTTCTCACATTGTCCAGCAGCCTCGCATCGTCACTGATGCCGAGCTGCTGGCCGTTCAGCACATAGAGAATCATGGCCTGCTCTTGCCCTTCCAGCAGACGCATGGTGCATTCCTCATGCTGTACGTTGGTACTGCTGTTCGGGCCGGGCGTGTCCGTGAACACCAAGGTCAGTACGTTCTTGAAGTCCCGGAGCATGGGCAGACATCCTTTCAGCTCAATAAACATGTGCTGACCGGGCTCGTCGTTCCAAGAATTGAGAAGATCCTGACTCGCCGGAACGAATTCCGCCTTTTCCAGCTCCTCTTCCGACGCCGCGGAACGGGCCTGAAAACCGTTCTGAACGGAAGGATCGTGCCGGATGCGTGTGATAACGGCCGTAGTGGCCTCGTTGCGCGCGGGCAGAATGTTCTCTCCCATGATGGCGTTGAGAAGCGTGGACTTGCCTGAACTCATGGTGGCAATGACGCCTATTTCAAACTTCGGGCTCATCTCCCTGCGGAAACGGTCCGCCAACTTTTCGTCCCTGAAGTCATCAAAAGGCCCCTTCTGCAGAGCCCCAAAAAGTTCCATAAGCTGCTCGCGCTTCGTCTCTGGAGCAGCCGCCCGGGAGCTTTTGGTATTTACATTAAAGCCGCCGGCTTCGGCAAAGCATTTCTCCACATCCTCGCAGTCCTGCGGCGTGCCGTAAAAACGCAGCATTATAGGCTCGCTCGTGTTCAGCTCCTGCTTGAGATGCTCCGGCAGAACATCTATCCAGGTCTGTAGTCTTTCCCTGCCTATGGTATGCTGCAGAAGCGGCGAATTTTTCCAATCTTCGCCGTCAACGCTTATGCTCGTGATTCTGGTATAGGGATTATGCTTCACGACAACCTGATGCATGCGTCTTCCTCCTTTTGGGACACAATCTTGGGACACAGTCTGCGGACATGATCGAGAATGACTGCCTCAAGCATGGGCACACCCGTGTTTAAAAACGAAAGTTCCTGCATCCTGTGCTCCCGCTTCAGCGTTCCCACAAGCTCCGTGAACGCTCCGTCTAACACGGGATCCACATTTGCGTACGCTCTTTCGTAAAAATCCCTGAACCGACCGCACTCCTCAACGAAATCTTCCAGTCTTTCTCTCTCCCGGGCACTAAGCGCCTCCCGCATGCGGAAATACAGCGCCAGACGAGCGCTTGTGCCTGTGATCTGCGGAAACGAAACATTCTCTTCCGCAAGGTAGCGCTGCATACTTTTAAGGCTTTCCGCCAGGCTCTCCTTTTCCGGGTCGAAACAGTCCATGCGGTTGAGCACGAAAAGTTCCGGCACGGGCGATGTCTGCCGCCATGCCTCCACTTCGCGCAAAAAATTCCTGTCATCCCTTGTGGCCAGCTGCGAAGCATTCCACACATGCAAAAGCAGAGAAATGTCCCCGAACTGCAGCACACTCCGCGTCGTCAAACCATGCCGTTCATCCATGCTGTTGTTCGGCCCGGGCGTATCCACAAGCGTAACGCTGCCATGAATGCCCGCGTCCCGCAAAAAGGGAAGGCACCCCCTTATCTCAATGAAGGGAAAAACATCGTTCCAGGCGTCAAGCAGATCCCTGTCCGCAAGCTCGAAACAGACGTCTTCCAGCGCCTCCCTGGTGCAGGCCGCGCGGGCCGTGAACTGCGCGGCATCACTGTCGTGGTAGATGTACATGGCCGCCGCTGTGGTGGCCAG
The DNA here is from genome assembly GCA_019119045.1 of Candidatus Mailhella merdavium. Lineage (GTDB taxonomy): Bacteria > Desulfobacterota > Desulfovibrionia > Desulfovibrionales > Desulfovibrionaceae > Mailhella > Mailhella merdavium. Next base: position 29,182 of record DWXS01000051.1, read on the forward strand.
ATTGCGGGCCGGCAGCAGCGCCCGCCCCATGAGCGCATTGAGAAGCGTGGACTTGCCCGCACTCATGACTCCCACGATACCAATGGTAAATTTCTGAGCCTTTTCATTCATAGCGTTCTTTTTCCGACTTACCCTCAAGTCTGAATTAGTACGGCATCCAGTTTTCCATTTTTAGTCTGGTACAGAACAGAAAGTAGTTTTTCTCCCATAAGAAGGCAGTATTCCGGCTGTACCAGACAGAATTCCTTTCTCAAAAGCTGTCCAGCAGCATTGCTTCCCCGCGTACGAGCTTCCCGCCATGAAAAACATATACACCCAGTCTCTGCTTTTCATTTTACTTATTTGATAGTGAACCATGGCCGTCAAGGAATCGGAAATATACTCATCACTCTGAACAAGATGCGATCCCCTTCGCGGCTTTGTCCTCTTCAATACGGAGTTCGTAAAAAAAAAACAAGGACCTGCTTGAATACGTCGTCGTGTACGAGCTGTGTCATCTTCTGGAACCTATATCATGTCGTCATAAGTATTTACAATATAAAGCAATGCAGCGAGCCTGGACGATTGCAAAAAAAGAAGACGCCCGCCTGGCATATCTTGTCGCTACGGCTCGCCATTGCTTCAAATGTAGAATGTATTTTCAATGAAACGGCGCACCGTATATAATTTTTATCATACTGTTTTTGTGGTTTATTATCTCGTCGGATCTCTGGAATAACTGCCTGAATATCATCCTCTTCGAGCTGATTGCGGAAAGCTTTGGCGCTGTATGCCTGTCGGCAATAACAAGCTTGGGACTCAGTCCTTCAACAAGAGAATATACCTGTCGAATATCTGCACGGGTGCCTTCTCTAATAATGATTCCGACCGGCATACCATGCGCAGCCACGGCCAGATGTATCCTGGTGTTGAGCCCCCTTTTGTGCGTCCCGGCGCCTCACTGCCTCCTTTTGCCCCGGCAGCATGGGGATGAGCCTTGCAATAGGTGGAATCCATCAGAAGCCGCTTGAAGTCGGGCATATCCATCAGATGAGACAGGATTTCTTTCCATATTCCATTGTCACGCCAACGACAAAAACGGCGATGAGTATTTTTCCGGTCGCCGTACTCCGGCGGAAGAGCTCGCAGGGAGCTCCTGTACGAAGAATCCGGAACACCGCATTGATAAACAGTCTGTTGTCTCTGGCCTTTCCTCCCCAGCTTTCTTTTCTCCCGGGAAGGAGAGGCTCCAATATACTCCATACATGATCTGAAATGTCATGCCGATGAATTGTCGAATTCATAACTCCTCCGTGCAAAGAAGTTAGAGAAATTCGGCAAAACATCAATTCATGACGACAGCACCTGAACTCAATCGCACATTCCGACATAAGCGTCGCGGTGGACATGTTGAAAAAGTCGCCTCTTTCGAAAGAGCGAGGTTCCGCAGGATGAAGTTTTTGATGGCCGGATGCGGGAAAGCCGGTATTTAACACCCTGCTTTGAAAGTATATCCGGGGAGAGCCGGGTGCGGAGAAAATGCGGCAGACGGTGGCAAGCCGTACAATCCCGGGGGTACAGAAATCGGGTCGGTGAGAACGGCGCACGGGCGGAGGGCAGAAGATTCTGGGGACAAAGGCAGGAAACATTGCTGCTGATGAAGACAGGGGGAAAGGGCTGTCGCCTGAAAGTGGGCAGTCCGGGACGAAAGGGGAATGACGGCACGGGCTGAATACGCAGGCAGGAGGATGGTAACTATGTAAAAACAACAAGATATTGCCTTGAGCAGGGGAATTCTGCGTATGCGGCCTTGAGCCTTGAGTTCTGGCTGAGGCGTCTGTTTAAGTATGTGCGGTACATAAAGGATGATGCTTGCAGACCGTGCCGGGCTTGTCGTTCTCTTTTTCTGTGTGGAGTGTTGCGTTTTTCGGAGAGAGGCATGAAATCCGTGGGCGTACGGCATCCGGACAGCGTGTAAGATTCCTTTGATGGACGGGAACGGAAAAGCGTAAGGGGGAAGAAGCGGCGACTCTGAGTCGCGACGGTTTCGGATACCGCCCGGCTTCAGATGTTTTTTGTGCAGAGGCAAATCCTCGAGTCAGGGGAAGACTGGGTATATGGAGAACGTTCGGCCCTCCTCCGATAGTTGCGATGGTTCGTGAAATTCCGTGAACAGACTGTCTGAATTCCGTAACTCCCTGTTTTTTAGTTATTTCTTCATATCGAAAACGGTACAATGCTTGATGCCCCGCGTTGCTGTCTCTGTCTGGGGAAGACTGAGCTTTTGTCTCAGCGGCATAGTGTAACAGGATAATCAAGGCCGGGATACACGCCGTTGTCATCCCTGGGGGAAAGAGCCGACAGCTGGGCAAGGCAGCTTTCGGAAGGAGTAAAGGCGCAGGTGCCTGCGCCAAGGCAGTCGCTCTCCGGGGCGACAAGCGTTATTGAACCCTGGCCTGCGTCTCCATAAAATTCCGCATGGAGGCACAGTCGTCGTTCCAGAAGTCTGCCGCCCAGAGGGATGGTTATCGGCACGGCTTCTGCAAAATGTGCGCAGTTTGCGCAAATCATATCCTCCGGATAGTTATCCGGCATCCATTCCATGAGGTCTTCCTGTGACATGTGCCTGGTTTTCGGCAGGTATTCATGCAACATGGTTGTTCTCCTCTGTTTTTTTCAGACAGATCCGCACGGCGGCATATTTGGAAATTCAGTCCGTTTCGCATCCCGCAGAAGCTCATCGCTACCCTTTCCCTTCGCTGCTTCTGCGGATGCGTTCACAGCGATCCCATGCCTGCTCATATCGCTCGCGTGCGGAACCTACCTGCCCGCAGGCCTTCAGCCAGTCCAACCGTGCCCGCAACATGTTGTTTTCTGCTTCGAGAAGTTTCATTTCCCATTCGCACTTTTCTTTTTGCATGAGAGGTCTCCTGTCGTGCGACATCCGGAATGTTCCGACGTAAACGACGGTATTGCCGAAGAAAGGACGAATTTAAATTCGTAATGCTTCCGGCAGATGTTTCGGCAGTGTGTGCGCACGCTGCCGCGGTTTATGTGTTGAAGTTTTTGTTAAATATATTTTAGACGATAGTATTTATATTGTCAATATGTATATAGACAATAGTCTATTTTGTGCGGCAGGTATGCGCATATCCGTTGGAGTTCACGGGCGAATGTTCCCTGGGGGCTTCAGGAGGCAGAGCGTTCAGAATACAGGCATTTTCCGGGGAAAAAATGAGGAAGCCTGAGACTTGTGGGAAACTGCTCAGGGTAGCAGAGCAGAATTTTCCTCAGGTTGTTTTTTTCTTTGGCGAAGTGGCTGATACGGTATATTGAAAGCGGGCGGGAAACAATGAAGGCGACAATACTGCCCGCCCGAAGAGAACATGGGGCATGTTCCGTTCAGAGCCGGTCGGGGAGGGCTATTTTTCGCGTACGTCGGCCCAGGCCCAGATTACTCGTCCGACAATGATTTTTTCCCATTCCCCCATATAGTCGCGCCGCAGACTGTAAACTTGCGGAGGATGCTTCATGGCGTTGTCGCTATAAAAAGTGATGCGACTGTCTCCGTCCTCCAGATCCTGGACGGCAACGCGTTTGATCATGCCGGCTCCGTCGGGATCGAGGACAAGCATCATATGACCGGGACGCTGGATGTCGCGGTCATCTCTGTCCACAAGGACAATATCGCGGGGGTTGAGGGTGGGCTGCATGGAGTCGGAGTGATCGCCGATTTCCACAGCAATGAGATTGCGCCGGTAACGCACGGCGGGCAGATTGCGATAGACAAGAAACCAGCTTTTGATTTCTTCCTGGGGGATATAACCGGGGCCGGCGCCGACTTCGCCCACCAGAGGCGCCGCCATGTAGTCTTCCGCCTCCGGGGGGAGCGCGCCTTCTACGGCGGGAGCGATTTTTGCATTGACAAAGCAGACATTTCGACCGGACTCGTTTGAGCAGGCCAGATAGGCTCCAATCTGGTTCAGAATGGGAGAAATTTTTTCAAGCGTAGGAGACCGTGTTCCGTTCAACCATTTGTTCAGGTTGTCTCCGGTCACTCCCCAGGCTTGCGAGGCACGGGAAATATTCCCTTTGAATTGCGTCTCGACTGCCTTTCGTATGGTTGCCATGACGGCTGTGAAAAAATCTTCCATAGTTTTTACTCATGAAAAGACAAATGTATGTCAATAAGTTTATAGTCTAATAAAATTGTAATTATTTTTAGACTATAGTATATATCGAGCTGTACGCCGTATCACCGCAAAACAAAGACTTCAAATCTGTTCCTGTCAGAGCTAGTCCTTGATGTTTCTATCATATCGGACAAAAAAGACAACGCTGTCTGTCGGGAAGAACAGCAGAACCCGCGTTTTAAATAGCGAAAATAAACGGTATATTGCAGAGAGCCGCATGGCGAGAACAGAAAAGGGAGAGGAGGTTACGAGCAGCCTTTGACGGAAATCCGACTGAATGCCCCCTCGCATAATAGGGATACTGCGAGTTTCCAATGCGGTATCGCGAAGTTGTTTAACCCGTTACTCCCTTACTTTTCCACGAAACATCGACTTTTGTCGGGCATTCCTCTGTCGGATTCCCGTTTTTTTTCATGTCGTCGAGCCGTATGCTGGTATCGCGGAGAGTCGTCAATGTGCCGTTTTTCCAAATGTCGCGGAACCGCATGGGGATGTTCCTCATCACATCGTCCTGCCACTTTTCAAAAATGCTTTCCTGTTCATATACCTGCTTCAGGGAAGAAGGGTGTCTTTTCCAACAAGTATATCGCCGGACAGAATTTATAATCAGATACTCGTTCTCCTGCTACGATGAAGGGATACTGCCAGCTTCTCCTTGCATCCGCAGATAAGGCTGAAAACACGGTTGGGGTGAGGGGG
>DWXS01000005.1 GCA_019119045.1 Candidatus Mailhella merdavium
CATGGAGCTTTCTCTTTCCATTCTGCTTTTCTGCCCTCTTGCTTTCATGCTTGCCGGTTTTGTGGATTCCGTAGCCGGGGGAGGCGGTCTGATCAGTGTGCCGGCGCTGCTGCTGGCCGGAGTACCTCCGCACATGGCCCTCGGGTCGGGTAAATTCGCTTCCACACTCGGTTCCCTGAGCGCGCTGTGGACTTTTGCCCGTCATCATCTGGTGGTCACGCGCATTGCCCCGCTGGGCTTTGTCTGTTCCTTTCTCGGCGCAGTGGGCGGTTCCTGGCTGGCCATGCAGATAGAAAGTGAGCTGCTGGGCAGAATTCTTGTCTTTCTGCTCCCTGCCGGGCTGCTGCTTTCGCTGCTTTCCGGGCGATCCCATGTCCGGGAAGGAGCGTTGCCCGAGCGCGGACTCCGGCTCCGGGTCGCTCTTATGGGCTGCCTTATCGGCGCGTACGACGGATTTTTCGGCCCGGGTACGGGAAGCTTCTTCATCATCGCACAGCATGTGCTGCTGCGCATGGGACTGGTGCATGCTTCCGCCACGGCAAAAGTGTTCAATCTGGCCTCGAATATGGGCGCGTTGCTGACCTTCGCCTCGGGCGGAGTCGTTCTGTATGCGCTGGCTATTCCCTGTGCGCTGGCCAATATCGTGGGCAATCAGATCGGCGTGCGGCTTGCCATTCGCGTGGGGGCGCGTGCAGTGCGCGGTCTGCTCTATGTAACGCTTTCCCTGCTGACGCTTACCCTGATCTATCGCTTTTTCCTGTAAGGGGCGCAACGAAGGGATGAACGCAATGCGAAACGTCAGTATGACTCCGGGCTCCCCCCGTTTCAGCGCAGAGGAGCTTTCCCTTCTGGTCATTACCATGATCTGGGGAGCGACCTTTCTGATCATCCGTCATGCCCTTGCGGATATGGGGCCTTTATTCTTTGTCGGTCTGCGTTTTGCCAGCGCGAGCCTTGTCGCGCTGCTGATTTCTCTGCCCGTGCTGCGCGGTCTTACTCTTAAGGAAATGCTGGCTGGATCGGCCATAGGGGTAGCCATCTTTGCGGGCTATACCCTTCAGACTTGCGGCCTTCAGACCATCAGCGCCAGCAAGTCGGCCTTCATCACGGCTTTTTATGTGCCGCTGGTTCCTCTGCTGCAATGGGTCGTGATGCGTCGCCCTCCGGGGCGCATGGCCTGGATCGGCATGGCTCTCGCCTTTCCGGGGCTGGCGCTGCTGGCCGGGCCGGACGGTGTTTCCGCCGGTTTCGGCCGGGGTGAGCTGCTGACGGCGCTGGGTGCGCTGGCCATTGCTGCGGAGATTATCCTTGTGGGGCTGGCTGCGCCGCAGGTGAACGCGCGGCGCATCACGCTGGTGCAGGTGACGGTGGCTTCTGCACTGGGCTTTGCCTCCATGCCGATCGCCGGAGAAGGAATACCTGCCTTTTCTCTGCCGGCCGTGGGAGCGGCCTGCGGGCTTGGCGTGGCCAGCGCGCTGATTCAGGGGGTGATCAACTGGGCGCAGCGGAAGGTCAGTCCCACCCGGGCCACCCTGATTTATGCCTGCGAACCCGTCTGGGGCGGCTTTTTCGGCCGTCTCGCCGGGGAGCGTCTGCCCTGGATGGCTCTGTTCGGCGGCGCGCTGGTCGTGGGCGGCGTGCTGGTCAGCAGCCTGCCCGCAGGGAAGAAAGAAAACGGAACGGGAGAGGAAGCACGCTGATATTCCCCTCTTTCTCCGTAGGTCTCTGAGGGGAAAGAGCGGAGGGAGGAGGCGTCGTATTGGGAACGCCCGGAGCCGGTATTTGTCGGAGTTTTATCCTGTCCGCTTCTCATAAAAGATGCGGCTGGAATGCAATACTGCCGTTAGGGTGCGGAAATGGGAGGCATTACAAGAACGGGACTCTTCATATCCTCTCGATTCCGGGACGGAGGTACGGTTCTTTTTCCGTATCAGTTGCTTTGTCGGAAGAGTGAAGCGGGATTATTAATAGCGTTCCGGCATATAATGCGGCGGCAGCGAGTTTTCCGGTTTTTCCGCCACAAGTTCCAGAAGTTTGCGTTCCCGTTCCGCCATTTCCGTCAGAGTTTTCTGCATGGCGTCCAGCTGTCGCTGCTGGGCGAACAACACGTCGTTCAGTTCCTGGATGGTATGCTCCTGAAAATATATCTGTTCTTCAAGACGTGCCAGGCGTTCTTCCATATCCATGCGCTTCCTCCCGGGATGCGGACATATCGTCGGGGCACTCTTTTGAAAAGTCAAGCCGGAGGAAAAAGAGACGGAGCAGATGCGGGGAATATTCAGACTTCGCAAGAAGCCGGTTTTCCCGGAAGGAATTTTTCAGCAGAGCTGAAGCCGGAGCTGTTCTCCGGTTCATGGACTGCTTCCGTCGGCTGTTTCCATATCCAGAAACGACAGATACGATGTTCATCTGAACGGCGGTTCGGATACGGACACTCCGAAAAACAATCCGTCGGAAAGAAAGCGTCCTCAGGCAGTTCAGAAATGAGGGCACGCACCGTTTCCAGAAGCGGAGAAAACCGGCAGAGATTGTATCGGAGGCTATGCGCCTTTTTTCTTCCATACCGGGAGGAATGCAAGCCCGGAAGACAGATTCTGCGCGTGTCGGAGCGGAAAACAGGCGTAAACCGTCATTCGATGCTTATGGTCTTTATGATGTTTCTTGTGTCAAAGTACACGGTGACCGAGGAATATCTTTCTCCGTTGCCGACAACAAGTTCGGCGTCCGTGCCGTCTCTGCGCACAATATGAAGTCGTGCTTTAATATGGGATGGTTTTGTGTCGTAATCGTATCGGATGAGCGAATACTCGCGCCGGGTCAGCGAGTTGTCCGGCATTCCCAGCTTTTCCACAACGTAGCTTTTTTGCGTGCGGCCTTCTATCAGAGCTGCTTCACTGTAAAATATACCGACTTTGTTAACTTTTTTGGGGCTGTACATGGAAAGGACGGTCGGCAGCAGCTGCTGAGGCGTGATGAGGCCGCAGGCAGGAAGAAGCAGGCTGATCAGCAGCAGAGGAAGCAGAAAAACCTTTGTCATGCGCGTCGGGATATCTGTTCAGGAAAGAGGCGTATGGGAGGAACCTGTCCGCCGTACTCTCATGGGTTATAATCTGTCGCATCAGACTCAACGGATGCGCGACCGAATGTCTTTAGAGCGTTTTGCTCCTGAATATATTGCAAGCCGGAATTTTATGTTCCGGATTGCAGGGTTCACGTCCCCGCCGGAGTTTATGCTGCCGGCCATGTCTGTACGCCATACAGGTTACGGGTATGGCTCTGCATGCCATCTGTCGGATGGCGACTCTGCAAGTATGGTACGCCTACTCCGGTCTCGCGGCTCAGTCTCGCTTCGACTGGCTCCGGGAGCATGTTCAAAACGAACATGCTCTAGCGGAATCGGGCGGGGAATATCGGGGAACGCACTCTCTGCGCCGTGTATCGGCCTGCATCCCCGGATATTCCGGAAAAGTCTTTTGCGCGCGGCCTGGGCAGTTTCCTTTTCAGGGCAGAATGCGGCTCTTCCTTTCAACGAGACAAACGCAATGCGGAACAGTTATGCTCCGTATACCGGTTGATCATCAAAGCAATCCGTATGCTTAGAGAGCTTCATCCGACAGTCCGAAGGAGGCGGGATATTCTTCCTCCAGGCCTTTATTTAGAGGGACATTCCAGCTGAAAGTAATCGTCGATCAGGCGGTGCAGCAGCCGGGCCTTTTCATTATCCGCAAGCGTATAGTGGATTTCCTTCCCGACCCTGCGCGATCGCAGAAGATTGTGCAGTTTAAGTGTCTTCAGATGGTGGGAGACCGCAGCCGCGCTCATGCCCACCGCGGCCGCGATATCGCAGACACATTCTTCACAGTGACAGAGCAGCCACAGAATGCGCAGCCGCGAGCCGTCCCCGATCTGCTGAAAGATTGCGGCAGCCTCCACGAATTGCTCTGGATCGGGCATGTGTTCCAGCACGTTTTCCGTAGGCTGACCATGATCGTGGGGGATGAGAGACAGTCCCGCGCCATGCCGCATATGATCGACGTGTTCAGTTCCAGACATGGCGAATATAGGGCTGAATAACCGTAAGGGTTTTTTCCGGCGGCAGATCCACTGTGGCTCCGGCGGCGTTTTTATGTCCGCCTCCGCCGAACTGGGCGGCAACCTTGCGCACGTCGTCCGCGCCGCTGGAACGCAGGCTGACCTTTGTCATGATGCTGCCTTCCCGCTCTTCCTCGCGGAGCAGCAGGGCCACGCGCACTCCCCGTATTTTCCGCAACTGTTCGACAAAGCCCTCAGCATCTTCTCTGCTGGCTCCGCATTCGCGGAGCAGGGCGCGGCTGACTATGGATACGCCGAGTTTGCCGTTGTCGAGAATGCGGGCCTCGCTCATGAGACGGCCCCAGAGGCGCAGCTTGCTTTCCGACCAGTTGTTGTCCAGTCTGGCGCGGACGGAGGCAATATCCAGTCCTCCTTCCAGAAGGCGGGCTGCCATGCGCAGCGTGGATGCTCTGGTATTGCCGTAGGAAAAGGAGCCCGTATCAGAGGCCAGAGCCACATAGACGGCTTCCGCAAGGGCTCCTTCCAGGGAGAGGCCCAGAGCTTCCGCCAGATGGCCGACCATTTCTCCCGTGGCGGACATGGCGGGATCAACCCAGTTCGCCGCACTGCCGTAGCCGGGGTTGCCCTGATGATGATCGATGTTCACTACGGGGACTTCCTTCAGCAACGTTTGCAGCTCTTCGCCCAGACGCCCCGCGTCGCCGCTGTCCAGCGCGACGATCAGTCCGGGCTTGCCGGGCAGGGCGGAGAGATCCCGCAGGAGAGGGCAGGGCAGGCGCATCCAGCCGAGATAGTCGGGAAAGCCGGTTTCATTGTACAGCAGCGTTTCCCTGCCCAGCATGCGCAGGGCCCAACCCAGAGCCGCGCTGGCTCCGACGGCGTCTCCGTCGGGGTTGGCGTGGGCCGCAATCAGAATGCGATCATGCGTTTGCAGAGCTTTCAGTACTTCCGCCGGAACGCTGACGCTTGAATCAGGCATAGGGGTGGCTCCTTGCGGGAATAACCCGCATTGTTTCATAACTCAGTCCGCGTCCATCATTTCCAGATCGCTCCAGGTCATTTCCTCGTCGCAGACCGCTTCCATCATGGCCAGACACTTGTCCATGCGCGACTGGAGATGACGCTCGCTGTTGCTGATGGAGACGACCTTGAGGCGCAGCCGCACAAGGGAGTCCTCCGTGCCCGCCTCGGCTATGGCCACGTTGAAGGTGTTGCGCACCTTCTGTTTGAGGCTGTTGGCGACGCGCCTTTTTCCCTTGAGGGAATCGTTGCCGTGCAGGGTGTATTCCACCGTCAGCACGCCGATGATCATGGGCACGGAAAAGCCTCCTTTCTCAGGAACGATAGTCCGCGTTCAGCGATACATAGGCATGAGAAAGATCGGAGGCAAGCAGACGGGCCGTGCCGGGGCCGTCTCCGAGGCAGATGTCCAGGGTCACGTCCGTACCGTCCAGAGGTTCCCTCAGCAGCGTATCGAAGTCTTCCGTCGTAGGACGGCCGTCATGGAACAGAGTGACGCCGCACAACTGCACGCTCAGACTGTTTGGATTGAATACGGCGCCGGAACGTCCGGCGGCCGCCACAATCCGGCCCCAGTTGGGATCCTTGCCGAACATGGCCGTTTTCACCAGCTGGGAATGGCCCACGGTTCGCGCCACCTTTTCGGCATCGGCGTCGCTGGCCGCGCCCGTTACGTTGATGTGCAGTACCTTGGTTGCGCCCTCTCCGTCCTTTACGAGCATATAGGCAAGATCGCCGAGAATATCGGTCAGGGCTTCTTCCAGTACGGGAAGCTCCTCTTCTTTTACCCGTATGCCCGAGGCGCCGTTGGCCAGCCCGAACAGAGAGTCGTTGGTGGAGGTATCGCCGTCCACGGAGACGCGGTTGAAGGTCGCGTCGGCGGCGCGGCGGAACATGTCGCGCCAGACGGCTGCGTCCACTTCGGCATCACACAGGACAAGCGAAATCATCGTCGCCATGTTGGGGCAGATCATGCCCGCACCCTTGGCCACACCGGCAAGGCGTACCGTGCCGCCGTCCAGGGCAACTTCCGCCTCCGCCAGTTTGGGGAAGGCGTCCGTCGTCATGATGGCCCGGGCAAAGCGTTCCAGATCCGTGTGCCCCAGAGAGGCTGCGAGATCCGGCACGGCGGCGCGCCATTTTTCCATATCCATCAGCGCGCCGATGACGCCTGTGGATGCGGGGAGAAGCGTTTCCGCATTCAGACCGGTTGCTTCCGCGACCATGGTCAGGGATTCGCGGCACTGAGCCATGCCCTCTTCCCCGGTGCAAGCGTTGGCCTGCCCGGAGTTGATCAGAATACCGCGTATCTGTTCCGGTGCGCGGGCGAGATGTTCCTGTGCCACCAGTACGGGCGCAGCCCGGAAAAGATTGGTGGTGAATACCCCGGCGGCCGCAGCGGGCCGATCGCTGACGACGAGCGCCAGATCGTCACGGGTTTTGCCCTTGCCGCGAAAATCCGCCGCGGCGGCGGCCAGTCGGAAACCCTGGGGAAGCGACATAATTCACCTCGAAGAAAGATGCGTGTCGGAATACGACGCAGCCGCGCGCATCCCGTCCCCTCTTTTCCTGCCACACTTGCCCGCCCCGCGCAAGAAAAGCCGCCGGGACAGGAAGAGGATATCATGCCGTTCTCCCGGGGGGGCTTATAGAAGCCGCATTGCGTGCGGAGGGACAAGCTGCTATATTCTCTGTCCCTCTTCATTTTTTTAACCGACGGCCGCTTCGGCCCGCACAACATGCCATGAAAAGCAAATCCGAAGAATCCAGGTCATCCATAGTCGATTTCATCGAGGCTCTCGTCGTTGCGCTGCTGCTCGCGCTGGCTATCCGGGCCTTTCTGTTCCAGGCCTTCACCATCCCTTCAGGTTCCATGCTGAATACCATTCAGATTGGCGATTACCTGCTGGTGAACAAGTTTATTTACGGGGTGAAGATTCCCTTCACCGATAAATACCTTTTCCGGGGTGAAGATCCTCAGCGCGGGGATATCATCGTCTTCAAGTTCCCCGGCGATGAGAGCGTGGATTACATCAAGCGCATTGTCGGCATACCGGGCGATGTGATTGAGGTCAGAAACAAGCAGCTTTACCGCAACGGCGAACCCGTGCAGGAAAGCTATATCCGGCATACGCATCCCAATCTCATCGGGCGGCTGGATAATGTGGGGCCGGTTACCGTGCCGGAGGACGAATATTTCGTCATGGGCGACAACCGTGATAATTCCGAGGACTCCCGCGCTTGGGGCACCGTGAAGCGGGAAAAGATACACGGCAAGGCCTGGCGCATCTACTGGTCCTGGGAAAAGGGCGAAGGCCCGCGCTGGAACCGGATAGGACATCTGGTGGAATAAGTTTCTGGAAAGCGGCGGGAGAAATTCCCGCCGCTTCAGTTTTTTGCGCCGAAAAGACGGGTTTCCAGTTCCCGCGAGAAGCGGGGCAGGCCCGCGCCGGTCAGAGCGGAAACGGGCAGAGCCTGCGGGTAGGCAGCCAGCAGGGCAGAGCGGGTGTCGGCATCCGCCGCATCCCACTTGTTGAGTATCAGCAGGCGGGGAATACCGGAAAGATCGAGATCCGCCAGAATATTTTCCACGGATTCCATCTGACGATCAAAGTCGGGATGCGCCGCATCAGCCACATGCAGCAGAAGATCGGCTGATTCCAGCTCTTCCAGCGTGGCCCGGAAGGCCTCCACCAGCTCTTTGGGGAGATTCCGGATGAAGCCGACGGTATCGGCCAGCACCAGTTCCCGTTCCTCCGGGAAGCGCAGGCGTCGTGTGGTGGGATCCAGCGTGGCAAAGAGCTTGTTTTCAGAAAGTACGTCGGAGCGTGTCAGCGCATTGAGCAGCGTGGATTTACCCGCGTTTGTATACCCTACCAGAGCAGCCACGGGCAGTCCCTGACGGTTCCTGCGGGCGCGCGTATGAGCGCGCTGGCGGCGCAGATCGTCCAGTTCCTTGCGGATGCGGGTCATGCGTTCGCGGATGCGGCGGCGATCCGTTTCCAGCTTTGTTTCCCCCGGGCCGCGTCCGCCTATGCCTCCCATGAGGCGGTCCATGGCTCTGCTTTTTCCCGCGTTGCGTCCGGCCAGACGGGGCAGAGTGTATTTGAGCTGGGCCAGCTCCACCTGAAGCTTGCCCGCCCGGGTTGTGGCGTGCTGCGCGAAAATGTCAAGAATAAGCTGGGTGCGATCCAGCACCTTGCGTTCGGTGATTTCCGCAAGATTATGCAGCTGGGCCGGGGCAAGTTCCCCGTCAAAGACGATCAGGGAGGCCTGCCCGCGCAGAGCCAGCACCTCCAGTTCGGCCAGCTTGCTCTGCCCGAGTATCTGACGCGGATTGACGCCGGCCACACGCTGGATCAGGCGGCCTGTGACTTCAACGTCTGCGGTACGGGCCAGCTCTTCCAGTTCGTCAAGAAAGGCTTCCTGCGTCGGACGGGGGGCCGGAGAGACGGAAACCAGAATTGCCCGTGTATTGCCGACAGCCGACGTTGCGCCGTCACGCAGACGGCTCCATTCTTCTTCGAGAGCCTCCGCTTCGGCGGCAAAATCTGTTTCCACCCGATCCCAGGGGACGGCTTCTTCCACCCGGCAGGCGTCTTCGGTGCTTCCCTCCGCGCCTTCCGCAAGCCCTGCGGGCAGAAGATGCGCGTTTTGAAAACGTTGGGGTGCGCCGAACTCGTCAACCGTCAGCACGGCGATTCCGTCCAGCCGCAGAAAGAGAAGGTCCATGAGATCTTCATGGGACAGCCCTTCCGGTGTGAGGTGCGTATGCAGCAGGCGCAGTCCGCGCAGTCTGCCCGCTCCGGTGCGGGCGCGGGGCAACTCCGGAATGAGAATGGACGCGGCGTCGCCGACGATGACCATTTCCACCCTGCCCTGCCGGTCGATGACGAGAGCTATCTGGCGGGAAAGAAGACGGGAGAGCGCGGCAAGCTCGCGGGCCTGCTCCGTGCTGTAGCCCCCGACGGGAGAATAGCGGCGCTGGCCCAGACGGGTCAGCGCCTTCATTTCGCTCGGCTTGAGCCCCGCAGTGTGGCCTTCCACTCTGGCGGCCATGTCTGGGCCCCTCCTGAATATGTGGTGTTGTCCGGCGTTCTGCCGTTTCCGCGCCTGCGCGCAGGCGCGGAATGTCCGTGTTATGCGCCGAGGTATTTGGAAATCATTTCGTCATAGCGGGACGTGATCGAGAAGGTCAGAGCCGCCATGCGTTTACGGAAGTCAAGATCGACGGCGCCCGTTTCAATCTGAGTCCGGGCTTCGTCATAATATTTCGGATCGGGTACGACGAGTATGCTGTGGAAATTCTTGGCAGAAGCCCGCAGCAGGCAGGGGCCGCCGATGTCGATTTCCTCCACCATATCGCGGAGCGGGAGCTTTTTTTCCAGTGCGGAGGCAAAGTCGTACAGGTTCACACAGACCAGATCGAAGGGTTCGATGTTGTGTTCCCGCAGCGTGGCAAGATGCTCGGGCTTGTCCTTGTCGGCCAGAATGCCGCCGTGGATCTTCGGGTGCAGCGTCTTGACGCGGCCTCCCAGAATTTCCGGGAAACCGGTGACATCGCTCACCGCAGTGACGGGCAGCCCCTGATCCTTCAGAAACTTCATGGTTCCGCCGGTAGAAACCAGCTCAACGTTCCTGTCGTGCAGGAAGCGTGCGAATTCCGCCAGGCCGTCTTTGTGTGTCACGCTCAGAAGAGCGCGCCGGATGGGCAGACGATCCATTCTCTTTCCCCTTTTTCAGCAGGTTTTTCCGCGCTCGGAAGAGCGCGTCCGGAGCCATTGTGCCAGAGGATGCATACCCTTGCAACGCCGGGCTTTGTCCGCAGACGGGGCAGAGGAGCGTCTCCATGTTCTGCGCCGGGTCGGGTACCCCTTTCGTCAGGGGCATCCGATAGAGGAGTTTTCCGTTCAGCGTATCTTGCCGTTCTCCGGTTCAATTTGCTGCAGCGCGGCCACGGTGCCGGAATGACGTGTTGCTCCTGCCAGCACGATCAGGGCGGAGAGTCCCATTCCCCAATATCCGAATGTGGGGACGCCCGTCAGTGCCGCGCACAGCCCCAGCATGCCTCCGCAGGACAGAGCAAGTGTGGAGACAGCGGAAGAAGGTCTGCGCTTTGCGGGCAGGATCATGGCGCAGAATACGGGCGCGACTACGCCGCTGACATAGATATCGTTGGCCATGAGCAGCAGGGAAAGAATGCCGTGTCCGCGTGTGGCAAGGGCAAGGGCGGCCAGACCGAGCAGCAGCGTGGCGATGCGGCAGCGGGATACCTCCTTTCCCGTGCGGGCGGGCAGAAGATCATTGCACAGTACGGTAGAGGCTGTGATCAGGCAGGAGTCCGCCGAGGAAAGCACCGCGCTGAGCAGGGCAAGGAGCAGCGCGAGGGACGCCCAGGCGGGCATATGTTCCAGAGCTGCGGGCAGTACGGCATCCGGCGGACAGTCCGGAGGCACGAAGCCCCGGCAGGATATGCCGAGCATGGTGACGATCACGGCGCAGAGCAGCAGCCCCAGGACGGCGATACGGCAGCCGCTGACGGCACTGCTGCTGTCCCGCGCGCTGAGAACGCGGCCGAAGAGCATGGGGCAGACCACATAACTGCCGCCGAGTACGGCCATGAAATAGCCGAGGCGCGAAGGAGGAAACTGTTCGTTGACCAGCTCGAGAGGCGCGCTTGTGAGCTGGGCGGGATCGCGGAGCAGCAGAAAGAGGCAGGCCAGACTCACTCCGGCGAGCAGTATGACGAATTGCGGCACGTCGCTGCGGATGACGGAAGCCTGACCACCCAGCAGAGCATACAGGACGATGATCCCCGCCCCCAGAATCAGGGCCGCGCCGGCCTCAAGGCCTGTCAGGGAGGCGGTGAGTCTGCCCATGGCCGTGAACTGGGCGGCCAGAATGGCCAGCCAGGCGGGAACGATGATGACGGCCACCAGACGACGCGGGGAAAGAGGGAAGGCGTGCTGTTGTCCGCTTCCGTTCAGAAATGTGTCCGCCATTTCCGGCATGGTACTCGCGCCGCTTTCCCGGACTTTTTTTGCCAGAAAGAGCGTCAGCGCCATCAGGCCGCACGCGCCGCTGCCCAGCCACCAGAAGGCTGGAGTTCCCGCCTGCCAGGCAAGCCCGGCCATGCCCAGCGTGGCGGAGCCGCCCACACAGGACGCAATGATGGAGATACCCACCTGCCAGGGGCCGGAACGCCGGTTGTTGACGAAGAAGGCGTCCTTTCCGTTTCCGGCACGGAGTTCCCGCCGGGCTTCCAGCAGGCCCATACCCGTCAGCAGCAGGGCGTAGAGGAGAAAGAGCGTCACAGGTGCATCCTCTGTTCAAAGGCCAGACGGACGGCGCTGGTCAGCGCGTCCAGATCCGCGTCGGCAGTGATGAACGGCGGCATGAGATATACGGTTCGATGAAAGGGACGTATCCATACCCCGTGTTGGACGAAGAATTTCTGTAAGTTTTCCACGTTGACGGGCGTCTGCGTTTCCACCACGCCGATGGCGCCGAGAACGCGCACGTCGGATACGCCGGGCATGTTCCGGCAGGCTTCCAGCCCCCGGGCAAGACGCGCTTCAATTCTGCGTACGTTTTCCTGCCAGGGGGAATTCAGCAGATCGTCCACGGCTGCTCCCGCCACAGCGCAGGCCAGAGGGTTGGCCATGAAGGTCGGCCCGTGCATGAACAGCCCCGGAACGGCGTCGACGGCAGGATGTGAGATGCGTTCCGCGATATGTCGGCCGACAAGTACGGCGGAAAGCGTCATGGTGCCGCCGGTCAGAGCCTTACCCAGACACATGATATCTGGAGAAATGCCCGCCCATTCCGAGGCAAAGAGTCTGCCCGTGCGTCCGAATCCCGTGGCGATCTCATCCGCCACGAGCAGAATATCCAGTTCGTCGCACAGACGGCG
This sequence comes from Candidatus Mailhella merdavium, assembly GCA_019119045.1. Lineage (GTDB taxonomy): Bacteria > Desulfobacterota > Desulfovibrionia > Desulfovibrionales > Desulfovibrionaceae > Mailhella > Mailhella merdavium. The sequence continues at coordinate 11,987 of DWXS01000005.1, forward strand.
CAGGCGGCGCAGATATTCGGGGTGATAGAACCACATGCCGCCCGCGCCCTGAACGATGGGCTCCACGACGACGGCGCTCAGCGTTGGTGCTTCCTGCCGCAGGATACGTTCCGTTTCCGTGAAGCCGGCCGGATCAAAGGGACGGTCGAAGCGGCATGAGGGCCGATCCAGAAAGAGCTGGCGCGGCAGAACAGCGGTGAACAGATGATGCATTCCGGTAACGGGATCGCACAGCGACATGGCCCCGCAGGTATCTCCATGATAGGCTCCGCGCAGGGCGGCCAGACGGGTTTTCTTCCGTTTACCCTCGGCCTGCCGGTATTGCAGGCACAACTTGATTGCAACTTCCACGGCCACGGAGCCGGAGTCGGCGAAAAAGACTTGCGTCAGACCTTCCGGAGCCAGCCGGATCAGCTTTTGCGCCAGTGTTACGGCAGGTGCGTGGGTCAGTCCGCCGAACATGACGTGCGGCATACGTTCGGCCTGCTCTTTCAACGCCCGAATCATGGCCGGACGACGGTAGCCCTGCGCCGCACACCACCAGGAGGACATGCCGTCCACCAGCACGCTCCCGTCCCGCAGATGAATGCGGGAGCCTTCCGTGGCGACGGCTTCCCATACCTCCGGCCCAGGAACGGCGGAGGCGTAGGGATGCCAGACGTGTTCCCTGTCGAAGCTTAATATATCCTCCGGGGCCGGGTGATGCGCTTCTCGGGTAGGACTGCTGTTCAGAGCGCGCACGACCTTGCTCATCCGGGACGAGAGTTCTGCCCATGCCGCATCCTGCATTTCCGTATGCGGACTGTTCAGATTCGGCAGAAAGGGCAGTTCCGCCAGCAGGGGAAAGCCGAGAGCTTCGCCCCGGCGGGCCAGTACGGCGACATTGTCCGCCAGCAGTTCGGCTTCATCGGACGTTCCGCGGGAAATGCGGCACAGAACCATGCCCAGACCATGCAGTCCCCGAGCCTTCAGAGCTTCGATCGCGAGCAGCGCATGATTGATGCAGCCCAGTTTGTTCCCCACCGCCAGCAGCACGGGAAGTTCCAGCGCAGTCATGAGGTCGAGCATGTCTTCCTGCTCATTGAGGGGAACATATACGCCCCCTGCGCCTTCAATCAGCGTGAAGGAGGCTTGAGAAGCTTCCTGTCGGCAGGAACGGGTCAGTTCCGTCACCGTCAGCGAGGCTCCTGCATCACGGGCGGCCAGATGAGGAGAACATGCGGGAAGAAAACGGCGCAGGGCGGAGGTTCGGCGTTCCGCGTCCCGAAGATGCAGGCCCCGCAACGCCTCCTGCCAGCGCAGAGTGTCCGGGGCCAGAAGTTGTCCCTTCTTGCCGGGAAGACAGCCGGTCTGTACGGGTTTGACTGCCCGCGCATCCGAACCCTGTTCCAGCAGCGCGCGCAGCAGCGCGCCTGTGGTTACGGTTTTGCCCGCGTCCGTGTCCGAACCGGTGATGAAGCAGCCGCGCAGAGCGTTCATGCGTTCGAGCCTGCAGGGTTTGAAGCGCGAAGGCCGAGAGCGGACAGCATGGCGTTGTCTTCTTCAAAGGCGCGTCCGGCCGTAGTCAGATAATCTCCGGTCATGATCCTGCTGGCTCCGGCGGCAAAGACCCATGACTGCCATTGCCCCAGGGCGTGTTCCCTGCCGCCGCAGATGACCACGTCTTTGCCGGGATTGAGCAGCCGCATCAGCGCAATGCAGCGCAGAGCCTCTCCGGGCGAAAGAGGAGCTTTTCCTTCCAGCGGCGTGCCGGGAATGGCTTTCAGAAAGTTGATTGCCAGAGAGTCCACGTTTTCCCCGGCCAGTGTCAACCCCAGTTCCACACGCTGTTCCGGGCTTTCGCCCAGGCCGAAAATTCCGCAGCTGCACAGTTCCAGGCCGGCCCGGCGTGCGGCGCGCAGGGTTTCAAGGTCTTCCGCATATTCGTGAGTGCTGCATATTGCGGAAAAATGGCTGGCGGAAGTTTCCAGATTATGATGATAGCGGCTGAAGCCCGCGTCTTTCAGGCGACGACCCCGCTCTTCCGTCAGCATGCCGAGGGAAGCGCACAGGCGTATGTTCACTTCGCGCCGTATGCGTTCCGCCGCGGCGCACAGAGCGTCGAGTTCCGCGTCGTCAAGTGCGGTGCCGCTGGTAACGATGCCGAAGCGGGAAACTCCGGCCTGCGCCAGCGTTTCCGCCCGGCGCAGCAATTTGTCTTCATCCATGAGCGGATAGACGGGCGCGCCGGTACGGTGGTGAGCGGACTGGGCACAGAAGGCGCAGTTCTCCGGACAGAGGCCGGATTTTGCGTTGACGATGCCGCAGCTTGAACCGGCCTTCGGCCCGAAGACAGCGCGCGCTGCCCCCGCAACAGTCAGCATGTCCAGAGTATCCGTTTCCGGCAGGCGAACCAGAGTCAGGGCTTCCTGTTCAGTCAGCAGGGGAAGAGCGCCTGCCGCAATGCGGTCGAGAAGGGTGTGCAGAAGCGTGTGCATGGCAATATTCTTTTCAGGGGAGGAACGTCCCGTCGGCGCGGAAATGCGCTTGAAGCAGCGTGGACTCCCGGTTTAAAAGGTGAAACGTCAAGGCGACTGGTATCAGTCCTTGTTTTATAATGTCAACCTGATTTTTTGATATAAGGTTTACAATATGCCCGGACATCTTGTTCAGAATTCAGACGAAGGCGCACCTAGGGTTACGCGGGATCGTGTGCTGGAGCTGTTGCGGGAGGCATCTGCGGGAAAGGGAGAAGGCTGGTGTTCCGGTGAAGATATGTCCCGGAAGCTGGGCTTGAGCAGGGCTGCGGTGGGCAAGCATGTAAAGGCCTTGCGCGCACAGGGCTTTCTTATAGAGGCCGTTCCCCGGCGGGGCTATCGTCTTCTTATGGAAGAGGGCGAGTTTTCCGTTTCTTCGGTTATGTCCGGTCTGCGCACGCATCTGCTGGGCAGAAAACCATGGGTATGGCTGGAAGAGACGGATACAACCAATAATGTTGCCGTGCGCGCCGCGCTGGACGGAGCGGAAGAAGGATGCGTTGTGCTCGCCGGTCGTCAGTCCTCCGGCAGGGGACGCAGGGGGAGGGCCTGGTTTTCAGCTCCCCGCAGTCTGGCCTTTACGGTGGTGCTGCGCCCTTCGCGGACTACGGCGCAGGAGCTGACGCATATGGCCTTGCGGGCTGTGAGCGGAGCCATACGCGAAGTCTGCGGGCTGGAGTGTGAAATCAAGGAACCCAACGACGTGCTGCTGCGGGGGACAAAAATTTGCGGCGTGTTGACGGAAAGCGGGCTGCGCGCGGAAGAACTTGACTGGGTTGTCGTCGGCATAGGCGTTAATGTGAATGTGCGTGAGGAGGATTTTTCTCCTGATATTCGTGAGCGGGCAGGTTCTCTGTTCCTTGCGACGGGTCGGCCTGTATCGAGGGCAGAGCTTCTGAGGCGTATTCTGGAATTGTTTGAAGAGTCGTATCTTGCGGCGGAAGGGCGGCAGGAGGCATGAAGGGACAGGCTCGCCCGTATGGGTATGGGCCGGAGGCGGTCATTTCTTCCGCGCAACAACGAGCAGTTTCCATGGAGGATGATGATTGCCCGGACGCGGGGGAAACATGGTTTCGAGGCCCGGCTTCCGGGAAAAGGGGGGAGCGCAGAGTCTTTCCTGCCGCGATACGGAATATACGGGCTTTTCTGGCCGCTGGCGAGTTCAGGCATTGCGTCGGAAGCTGACCTTTGCGACCAGCCCCCCGTCAGGCGCATTTTCCAACACGACATCGCCGCCATGCTGTCGGGCCATGGTTCGCACAATGGCAAGCCCCAGTCCGTTTCCGCCGGTATTGCGATTGCGGGAAGGTTCCAGACGATAGAAGGGGCGGAAGACCTTTTCCCGCTGATCCTCCGGAATGCCGGAACCGTGATCGCGGATGATGACCGTCAGCCTGTCCGGCTGATCGTCCACGTCCATTTCCACAACGGCAGGCGATCCGTCCTGCCCTCCGTAGCGGACGGCATTGTCCAGCAGATTGTCGAGGCATCGTTTGACGCTCATGGGTCTTGCCCTCAGCGGGGCGATTTTTTCCAGTTTTGCCGGATCGACGATACGCACGTTCTGGCCCATATCCTGCCTGTCTTCTTCCAGACTTTCCAGCAGCGCGGCCATATCCAGAGGAGCGAGTTCTTCGGAGGAACTGCCCCGGGCCAGTTCTATGGTGGTATCCATAAGACGCTGGAGTTCGTCCATGTCTTTCTGGAACGGGCGGCGCGCTTCCTCGTCCAGACTTTCCACTCTCAGACGCATACGGGTGAGCGGGGTTCGCAGATCATGGGAGACTGCGGCCAGCGTACTTTCCCTGTCGGCGATGAAGTCCCTGATCCGGCGCTGCATCCGGTTGAAGGCTCTGATGGTTTCCCGTACTTCTCTCGGGCCGCCTTCAACCAGAGGCGGCGTACCGGGGAGATCCCGCCCCAGCTTGTCCGCTGCGTCGGCCAGACGGCGCAGGGGATAGGCGATGAGCCGGAAGGCCAGCACGCTGATGCCTACAAAAAAGACTTCGGCCAGAAAAATGCCGCTGATGGGAAAACTCGGCACGGAGGGCAGGTGGGGAATATCGTCCTCAAAAAGAACCCAGGTTCCGTCCTCCAGAGGAATGGCCGCGCTCAGGCTGCAGGCTATTCCCGTACGCGGGATTTTAATATCCAGAGTACGATAGATGGAGGTTTTCATGCTTTCCAGAGCCGTGGGCATACGCAGCGCATGTATGGTGGCCAGGGCAGGGCCTTCCGGCATGGTTTCCACCTCGCCCGAACGACGGAGCTGAGAAAGGGCCGGATTACGGCTTTCCTCAAGTTGCAGATTGATATAGGTCCGCAGCAGTTCGCTGGCATTGGCCTTGAACTCCGAAGGAGGGGGGGGCAGTTCGGGCTTTGCGGGGAGAAGAATTCCTCTCAGTCCCCTGTAGCGAAGACGTTGCAGCAGCTCTGCTCTGCTGGGTTCGGGAACCATTTCCAGCAGGAGTACCGAATCGGTCATGCGCCGGGCGCAGTCTGCCGCGAAATTGCGCAGAAAGAAGTATTGCCTTGTATGATCGGCAAAAAAAGTGCTGATCAGCAGAATACTCAGAAAGCCGAAAGAAAAGGTGAACACCAGCTGTCCGATCAGGCTTTTCGGTACAAAGAACCAGAAAAACCTGCGCAGCGCGGCAGTAAGGCGGTTCATACTCCAATCCGATCCGTTTCGGAGGGGGCGACGCCTTCAGGGATCACGTCGGCGGCAAAAACATATCCGTCGCCGCGTACGGTTTTGATCAGGCCTCCTTCCCGTCCCTTATCCCGGAGTCTGGCACGCAGACGGCAGATCTGCACATCCAGACTGCGGTCAAAGGGACTGCGTTCCGCGTCTCTGCCCTGCCCCTGTTCCTGAAGGATTTCCCGGCTCAGAACCTGACGCGGGTGTTCCAGCAGCAGTTGCAGAAGCCGGAATTCCGCCCCGCTCAGATTGACGACCATGCCTTCAGGATCCCTCAGATGACGTGCGGTGAGATCCAGCGTCCAGCCGTTAAATCGGTAAGCCCTGCACTGGACTTCGGCCTTTGCGGTGCCGCTGTTTCCGGAGCGGCGGAGTACGGCGCGGATGCGGGCCAGCAGTTCGCGCGGCTCGAAAGGTTTGACCACATAGTCGTCCGCGCCAAGTTCCAGACCGACGACGCGATCCGTAGCTTCTCCCAGAGCGGTAAGAAAGATGACCGGGATATCCGGTTCTTCTGCCTCTCTGCTTTTGGCGCGCAGTTCGCGACACAGGGAAAGGCCGTCTTCTCCGGGCATCATGATGTCAAGCACCAGCAGATCAAAGGAGCCCAGGGACAGTTTCTGGCGCATTTCCGTACCGTCCGCCGCGCTTTCCACCACGAAGCCGTGTTTGCGAAGGTAATCGGCAAGCAGATCGCGGATATCACTGTCATCATCCACAACCAGAAGACGGAATCCGTCGCCGTGTTCCTGTATGTGAGAAGTGGCGGAAGAAGGCGTATCCGGCATGAGGTCTCCTTTGGGAGAGTATGTTGGTAGGCATGGAAACGAAAAGGCACTTCGCAGACGACCGGGGAGGACATTTTCCGAAATCGTATCCGTTGCTTTCGTTCAGGATACGGGGATGGGTATTCTGCACGGAGGACAAGTCCTGATTATGAAATCAGCCCGCATGAACACCCCGTTCCGGCCGGAAATGTCGCTCGCAAGGAGGACAGTAGCACAGGGAAAGCACAGCCGCCAGATCAGAAATGTGACAAAACCTGTCGATATCCGGTGAAGGGTCGGTTGACGCCCGAGCTTGCCGGGATATAGGTTTGATGAAAACATGCTCAAAACAGTTCCATAAAACTTGTTCTCCAATATATGAAAGGATGACGACATGGGTAATATCCCCCATAAAAGAGAAGTCTTTTTCGCTCAGTTTCCGCCCGGATTCGGCACCCTGCTGCTCGGTTTGTGGATTTGCAATCTGTTCGCTCCCTTCCTCGTATCCAGCGTGACGGCCATTCTTCCAGCCATGGGCGCGGATTTGCAGGCAAAAGCTGTGCATCTTTCTCTGGTCATGGTGATTTATGCGCTGGGTCAGGTCATTTTCAGCACCATAGGCGGACGCTTCGGGAGCCTGTGGGGGCTGCGTCGGATACTGCTGTCTTCCGTTTGCGTCTTTACCGTGATTTCCGTAGGCGCAGGTTTTGTTCCGAATGTCGGGACGCTGCTTGTTCTGCGCTTTTTTCAGGGAGCATGTGCGGCAACCATTTCCAGCTGCTGCACTACCATCGGCATGCGTATGTCTCCTCCGGCACGTCGTGGACAGGTTATCGGTATTCTGACGTCTGCCGTGTATCTCGGGCTTACGCTGGGGCCGCTCATCGGCGGAGGCGTGGCCACAATGGCGGGCTGGCGCTGGCTTTTCTTCGGCATTCTGCCTCCGGGTGTGGCGGTATGGTGCATCCTTCGCCACAATATACGCCAGGAATGGACGGATGCCGCAGGCGAAAAGCTGGATATACCCGGCGCGCTCCTGTTTTCCTTCGGTTTGGGCTGCATTGCGCTCGGCGGGGGCTGTTACGGTGTCGCTCCCGCCATGCTCTGGCTGATGCTGCCGGGAGTCATCCTCATGGGCATTTTTTTCTGGTGGCAGTGGCATGCCCCCTGCCCCATGGTGGATATGCATATGTTCAGGGAGTCTCCCGGTTTGCTGACGGGCCTGTTGGCCATGTTCATAAATTACGGTTCAACAATGGGCATGGTCTTCTTTCTTTCCCTGTACCTTCAGGAAGTAAGAGGCTTTACGCCGTTTTATGCCGGATTGTTCATGATGGTGCAGAGCTTCGCGCAGGTGGTGGCCTCGCCCAGCGGCGGCAAACTGGCGGATCGTTTCGGGCCGGAGCGTGTGTCCGCTCTGGGGATGCTGCTGTGCGGTCTGGGTATTCTGGGCGTAGCCATGTTGGGCAAAACGACGCCTCTGGCCTGGATGGTTCTTTCACAGATTTTGCTGGGAACGGGCATGGGGACTTTCGGCGCGCCGAATACCGTAGCCACGCTGGGGCAGGTTCCTTCGAAGCATCTTTCCGTGGCCTCGGGCATCATGGGCAGTATGAGAACCATGGGAGGCCTGCTCAGTCAGGTGCTTATCGCGTTTATGCTGGGCTGGTTCATGGGGGACAGGCCCATTACGCCGGAACATGCGGACACGTACCTGCTCGCCATGCGCTCCACACTGATCTGTTTCGGAATTCTGAATATCTGCGGTTTGTGCGTGGGCTTGAAACGTCTGGCCGGAACTCCTCCCCGGCGGCCTTTCTGATGCCGGAGGGCAGAAATTCCGATTATCCGCCTATACCGTTGAATATGCCGTGTTCGTAGAGGATCTTGACGCCGATCCCCAGAAGAACAAGCCCTCCGGCCGCACTGGCCCAGCGGCGCACGCAGTCCAGCCGTCCGAGGCGCGCGCCGAGGAGCATGCCGCCCAGGCTGAGAAGAGCGCAGACCACGCCGATGACCAGAGCAGGAAAAGCAATGGGCTGACGCAGCAGCGCGAGAGAAAGGCCCACGGCCAGCGCGTCGATGCTGGTCGCAACGGCCAGCAGCAACAGGGTCACGCCGGAGGTGGGATCTCTGTTTTCGACCTCTTCCTCGCAGGAGGAAAAAGCCTCCCGCAGCATATTGATGCCGACAAAAGCAAGCAGAGCGAAGGCGATCCAGTGATCCCAGCTTTCAATGAGGTGGCGAACGCTGAGGCCGAGAAGCCAGCCGGCGATCGGCATGGCGGCCTGAAACAGACCGAAGGTAAGCGGCATGCGCGCCAGTTGGGCAGGACGGGGCCTGCCTAACGTTATGCCCGCCGCGATGGATACGGCCAGGGCGTCCATGGCCAGAGCCACGGCCAGAGCGAGGAGTTCGGGAAAGGACATTTGGGGGTCTCCGTGCTGTAGGTGCGGGTCGTTTTCCTGTACAGGAGGAAGGCACGGCGGGCAAGAGCTTGTCGCAGTGCCCGGAATATGTTAACTTTCCGTATCGTTGGCCTGCCTGATTCCCTTTTATGCCCGGGGAAAGGGTCCGACAGACGGAGAAAATCGAGCTTCTCCGTTCTGACGGCAACGCCCGACAGAAATTTTGCTTGCTCCTCCAGGCTGCGGAGGATGTCTGGTTCGTGAGTCTCTGCCCGGAACAGCTTCTTTCCGGCAGGGACATATTCCCGGAAGCTGCAACTCTCCGGGGAAGGGCGACCTTTTCCGGTCGCTCCGCATTCGAGGCCGCCCGCTTCGGTATCCGACTGTGCCGGACGCGGGTCTTTTCCTTTTGTACGTTGTACCCGCGCTGTGGAGAGGGTATCTGTCCCTCCGGGGAGATTGCAAGGAGCTTACATGCCGGAAAGGCATCTGACTGTCACTCCCCTCGGGGGATTGGGTGAAATAGGACTGAACTGTCAGAAATGGGAATGCGGGCAGGGTGCCGTGCTTGTGGACTGCGGGCTTATGTTCCCTGATGATTCCCAGCTCGGAGTTGATGTTGTCATACCTTCGTTCAACTCGTTGTTTGAGGAAGGGGAACGCCCTCTGGGCGTGGTGCTGACGCATGGGCACGAGGATCATATCGGAGCCCTGCCGTGGATGATCTCCCAGTACAAGGGCATGTTGTCGACGCCTCTTCCCATTTACGGTTCTCCGTTTACGTTGGCCTTGGTGGAACACAAACTCGCCGAGCATGGTCTGCTGGACAGGGTGGAGCTGTGTCCCGTCGCGCCTCGCGAGCGCATTCGTCTTGGAAATCTGGAATTCTTTTTCTCTCCCGTCTGCCATTCCATTCCGCAGGGATACGCGCTGCTGGTGGATACCCCGGTGGGAAAGGTCGTGCATACCGGAGATTTCAAGCTGGATGACGAACCTCTGGGCGAAGCGTCCACCCTGTGTGAGGATATTGCCGCCTTCGCAGGAGACGAGGGCATACGTCTTCTGCTTGCTGATTCCACCAATGTTGAGGTGGAGGGGCATTCCAAGCCTGAAAGAGAAGTGCGCGATACCCTGCGGGAAATTTTTACGGAGGCGGAAGGTCGTATCTTCATCGCGCTCTTTTCCAGTCATGTGGACAGGGTGCGCATCGTCCTCGAGCTGGCGAAGGAAACGGGCCGTTCCGTTCTGGTCAGCGGGCGCAGTCTGGCGTCCAATATTGAAAAGGCGGTAAATCTCGGTCTGCTGGAAAAGCCGGAAAGGCTGTACACCGAACAGGACGGTCTTTCCGAAGCCGAATCCTCCCGCACGGTGATTCTCGCCACCGGCACGCAGGGGGAACCTCTTTCCGCCATGACCCGCATTGCCAACGGCGAACATCGTCAACTGGCGCTGCATGAAGGGGATACGGTCATTATGTCCTCCCGGGTGATTCCCGGCAACGCGAGGGCCGTCTCCCGCGTGGTCAATCAGATGTATCGGCAGGGGGCCAAGGTGTATCACGGATCGTGGCGCACCATTCATGCCACGGGACACGCCTGCCGGGAAGAATTGCGTACCATTCTTGAGCTGGTACGGCCGGAGTGGTTCATTCCCGTTCACGGGGAGTATCGCAATCTTGCCCTGCATGCCCAGCTTGCCCGGGAGTGCGGCGTTGATCCTGCCCGCGTGCTGGTGCTGGAAGACGGGCATCCCTTCACTCTGACGCCCGACGATCTGATACTGGAAAAACCTGTGCCCGTGGAGTCCGTGCTTGTGGACGGAAAGGGTGTCGGCGACGTCGGGCGTCTGGTTCTCAAGGAAAGACGCATACTCGGCAGCGAGGGTGTGGTCATCGTGGTGCTGGTCATCGCCGCGGATACGGGCGAGGTGTTGCACGGGCCGGAAATGATTTCGCGCGGCTTTGTCTTCGAACAGCTGTACGAGCATGTGCTTGAAGATTCCAAATGTCTGGTGCTGGATCAGCTTGAGGATATGGCCCCTCACGAGTATGATCGTCTTCAGGAAAAGATCCGTTCCAGTATGCGCCGCTTCTTCCGCGACGTGCTGGGGCGCGATCCCGTCGTATTGCCTGTGGTTTCCGTGGTCTGATACTTTAATCCGGATGTGTTCATGCGTATTCTTCGCGTTCGTTATCGGGACTATGATTTCTATGCCGCTCTCGGCGTCGGGGAGCGGGAAAACGAGCTGACCTGCCTTCAGAGCATACCCGGCATTTCCGGGCCGGTGCCGCTGGAGGAGGCGACACGGCTGCCGCTCGTCACGCCTTCAAAGATTATCTGTGTCGGGCTTAATTTCCGGGATCATGCGGCAGAGCTGTCCATGCCCCTGCCTGAGCGGCCGGCCTTTTTCCTCAAGCCTCCCAGTGCGCTTGTCGGCGACGGCGAGGCCATCATCCTGCCCAGACATGCAGGGCGCATAGATTATGAGGCGGAACTTGCCGTGATCATCAGCAAGGGCGGCCGCCGTATTCCTCTCGATCGGGCCGGGGCGCATATTTTCGGGTATGCCTGCGCCAATGACGTGACCGCACGCGACGAGCAGAAAGGCGAACTCATGTTCGGACGCTGCAAGGGCTATGACACGTTCTGTCCTCTCGGCCCATGGATAGAAACGGAAATGCCTTCTCCCGATGCCTTTGTGCGAACCGTGATCAACGGCGAGATCAGACAGGAAGGACGGCTGTGCGACATGATTGTTTCGCCGGCCGCACTGGTGAGCCATATTTCGGAAGTTATGACGCTCGAACCGGGCGATGTGATTCTTACCGGTACACCCCGCGGCGTCGGGCCACTGCGCGCGGGAGACGAAGTGCGCATTGAGATCGAAGGCCTGGGCACTCTGACCAATCCGGTGGAATGGGAAGCGGAGACAGCTTCTCCGAACGCGGACTGATCCCGCGGAATATTGCTCCCTGTTGTTCTGTCTCAAGTTTTGACGCATCGCGCCGAAACAGGTTTTGTTGAAAATGTGGAGGCATTGCCATGACACAGTCTCTTTCCCATCCTGCCACGGAAGATCCCCGGAGTGCCGGAAGCACGGATCCCCATGCCAAACTTCAGGAAAAGGATGAAAATCTGATCCAGCTGGTCACGTTCCGGCTGGGAGATGAAGAATTCGGCGTCAAGATTCTGGTGGTGAATGAAATCATCAGACTTGTGCAGATTACCGAAGTTCCCAATGCGCCGGAATTCATCGAAGGCGTCATCAACCTGCGCGGCAAGGTTCTGCCCGTAATGGGCCTGCGCAAGCGTTTTCATATGCCGGAAAAGGCTCTGGACGATAATTCGCGCATCATCGTCATGGAGCTGAATCATAATGTTGTAGGCTTTCTGGTGGACGCCGTCTCTGAAGTGCTGCGTATTCCTGAAAGCACGGTGGAACCAGCTCCGGCCGTGGTGGCGGGAATAGGCTCCGAATATATCGAAGGCGTGGGCAGGCTGGACGACCGGCTGCTTATCCTCCTCGATCTGGAGGCTCTGCTCGGAACCACAGGGAAGGAAGCCCGTTAACCTCGGCGGATGCAGCGCGCTGCGGAGCGGGTTCCGACGGCTTTTCGAACAGTATGGCTCCGGCGCAAACATCCGCAGCATTCTTTTTCGGCCGCACGTTTCCGACAAAACGGGAACCTCCGACTTCCGGCGGATCAGAGGAAGAAAAGCAGCAATACTACGCCTGAACTTCCGCCCTGCGGAGCGTTTTTTCCGAGCTTGGCAGCATTCCGGCAGTTTGGGCGCATGCCGTTTCATGTTCTGGCGGCAGAGCTGTTTCCGGATGGAAAGAAAGCCGATGTCCGGTGCGCCGGAAGCTTTTTTCCGCTTTGTCGGCGCATGCCTTTTATGAGGGATGAAGCAGATGGGTGAGCAGCACGATGGTATATCCCGTCCCGCCGCAGTTGCGGGATATTTTTATCCCGGAGATGCGCGGAGCTTGGATCGTGAGGTCGAAAGCCTCATGCGGGAAGGAGGGCATCTGCGCAGTCGGCAGGCTGCCGAACTTGCCGCCCGGTTCGGACAGGAATCCGAACTTCCGGAAGCAGCACGTCGTCCGTTGATGCTGCTCCTTCCTCATGCCGGGCATGTATACAGCGGCGCGACGGTATGCGCGGCTCTGGCAGGCGTTGAACTTCCCCGGCGTCTGGTCATTCTCGGGCCGACGCATACCGGTCTGGGCAGGAATCTCGGCTTCTGGCCCGGCGGAGCATGGGAGATCCCCGGCGGAAACATTCCTGTAGATGAGGAACTCGGGCAGGAGCTGGCAGCCTTGGGCGGCGGATTTTCACCCGATGTTGCCTGTCATGTCCGGGATCATGCCATTGAGGTACTGCTGCCTTTTTTGCGTCATGTGCGTCCCGACTGTTCTATTCTGCCCGTTACGGTCGGGATGCCCTTTGAGCCGGAAAAATTCGGCAGAGCGGCGCAGGCTCTTGCAGAACTTTTGAAGCGGCACGAAACGGAAGAAGGCGCACCGCGAGATCTCGCGCTGATAGTCAGTTCCGATATGAATCATTTTGCCGACGAGACTCGTACCTATGAGCAGGATGAGGCCGCGCTGCGTCCTTTGCTGAAGTTGGACGCGAGTTCTCTTTTAAAAGCTGTGTTCGAACGCGGAATCAGCATGTGCGGTGCGCTCCCCGCAGCATTGGCCATTATGGCCTGCCGCGCAGCAGGGGCACGTCATGCCCATCTCTGCGCGCATGATACGTCGGCCTCTGCTTCCGGCGATACGTCCCGCGTGGTGGGGTATGCTTCTGTGCTGGTGTGGTGACTAAAGAGTAAAGAGTGCCGGAATACACAGGAACTGTCACCATAGTGTACGGCCGAGCCGATATAAGGCAGCTGATCCCCTGCCAGACATAACGCGGTCCGTTTCCTTATACCGTCTGTATCGTTGTGTGCTACCTTACCCGAAGGCGACATCCAGGCACATCATGAGGGCGAAGCCCAGCATAAGCCCCATTGTTGCCGCGTCGCCGTTTCCCGATGCCTGCGCTTCCGGCACTACCTCTTCCACCACGACAAAAACCATCGCGCCTGCGGCAAAGGCCAGCGTCCAGGGCAGCAGGGGAGCGGCAACGGCCGCCGCCGCAGCCCCGATCATAGCCGCCACGGGTTCCACGATCCCCGAAAGCTGACCGTAGAGGAATGCTTTGCGTCGGGAAAAGCCTTCCCTCAGAAGCGGAACGGAAACGGCCATGCCTTCCGGCAGATTTTGCAGTCCTATACCGGCCATCAGAATGAGCGCGCCAGTGAAGCCTGCTTCCGGAAGAGCCGAGGCCGCCCCAAAGGCCACGCCGACAGCCAGCCCTTCCGGGATATTGTGCAATGTTATGGCGAGGATCAGCAATATACTGCGCGGCAAGCGGGAAGGGCGGCCGTCCTCAAAACCTTCAAGGGGATGCAGATGCGGCAGCAGCATATCGAGAAGGCGCAGGACAACGGCTCCACCGAGAAAGCCGAGGGCCACAGGGATGAAACGCAAAGTGCCCCAGTCGGATCCGGCCATTTCCAGCGCGGGATCGAGCAGAGACCAGAAGGAGGCCGCAAGCATCACTCCTGCCGCAAAGCCGAGCATGATATCCAGCGAACGGCGGGAAAACTCACGCGGCGAAAAAACCGCAGCCGCCCCGAGAGAAGTGAATCCCCAGGTAATAAGTCCGGCGAGAAGCCCCATAATAACAGGATGTTGCGGCATATTATTCTTCCGTAGACGATGATGGAGAGGAACAGCGGGGGAATCCCGTGAGGGATTCCCCAGGAGGAGCAGAAAACGTTCTCCTGCCCTGATCCGCAGCTTGATCGCCTTGCAGGGCGTAGGCGCAGGAGCTACCGGCGTAGGGAAATACAGTTCTTTGCGCGAAGTCTGCCGGCAAGAACTACGCTCCTTCTAGCGCGGGATCGCCATACAGACAAGAGCTTAGAAGGAAGCCGGTGTTGCGGTTTTTGCGGCTTCGCCGTATGGTTCCTCTCCATGCAACTTCCCCGTATCGTCATATCCGGGCTTTCCGGCGGCAGCGGCAAGACGCTGCTTTCCCTCGGCCTGACACGCGCCTTCCGACAGAGGGGGCGTCGCGTGATGCCGGCAAAAAAGGGGCCGGACTATATTGATGCCGCCTGGCTGGGAATTGCCGCAGGTCGTCCGGCAGCGAACCTTGATCCCTATTTTCTGTCCCTGGAGGAGCTGCCCTCTGCGCTTGTCCGCAGCGCAGGCTCTCCCTTTTTTAATGATGTAAGTCCGGATATTGCTGTTATTGAGGGCAACCGGGGTCTCTACGACGGACGGGATCTCATGGGAAGCTGCTCCACCGCTCAGGTTGCGCTGGCTCTGGGCGCGCCTGTGGTTCTTGCCGTCAACTGTACGAAAATGACCAGAACCACCGCCGCCATTGTGGCGGGGATTGCCTCCTTCGTGCCGGAACTCAGCTTTGCCGGGGTTGTGCTGAATAATGTGGGCAATCCGCGTCATGCCGCGCAGGTACGTCAGGCTGTGGAATATTATACGGATATTCCTGTTCTCGGCGCCTTACCCCGTCTGCGGGAAAATCCCCTGCCGGAACGGCATATGGGGCTTGAGCTTTCTCCTGCTTCACGGGATCCGCGCGTGCAGGAGGAACGGGAAAGAATTCTGGACAGACTTGCCGCCATCGTTGCGGAGCATATTGATCTTGACGGAATACTGAAAGCCGCATCCGCAACTGCTCCGCTTCCTGAGCCGCTGCCCCTCGTTCCCGGCGCAGATAAGGGAAGGCGGCCCCTCATTGGCTTTGTGCGGGACGATGTGCTGTGGTTCTATTATGAGGAAAATCTCGCCGCTCTGCGAGAAGCCGGTGCGGAACTCGTGGAATTGAGCCTGCTGGACGGCAGAGCCTGGCCGGAACTGGACGGCCTCTATCTGGGCGGAGGCTTTCCCGAACTGTTCCCCGAAGCTCTCTCTTCCTCGCCACATATGAAAGAAATTCGAGATCTGGCTGCGTCCGGACGGCCTCTTTATGCGGAATGCGGGGGCTTCATGCTGCTTTGTCGCGCTCTGCGTCTTGAGGGGCGGGATGTTCCCATGGGCGGACTGCTTCCCGTCTCCACGGAGTTCTTGTCCCGGCCGCAGGGGCTTGGTTATGTGCAGGCAACCACCATGTGCGAAACGCTGTTTCACCCGCAGGGGAGCGTGTGGCGCGGACACGAGTTTCATTATTCACGTTGTTTCTGGAGCAGTGAGCCGCCGGAGTTCGCGCTGTCGCTCTCTCCCGGTGTCGGTATGGGCAGGGAGGGCGGAGTCGGCAGAGACGGTCTGACAAGCGGCCCGTGCGGCAATGTTTTTGCCTCATATACTCATCTTTTTGCCCCGGCAGTTCCTCACTGGGCGTCTCGCTTTGTCGCTGCGGCCGGAACGGGCATATAGCCCGGAATCTCCCCGCACAGGCCGCCCTTTTCTCCCTCTGTGCCGCATATCATGCGGATCGCACCTGTCGGTTGCCTGATTGCAACCTCCGGTTGGTAGCGTGACAAGCGTCTCTCCCGATATGGGAAGGGCATGCGTGTTTCGCGCCCACCCCGATCCGGCGGGGGCATCTCCATCGGCGGCATACCGGACTGACCGCCCCTCTTCCGAGGTACAGCCATGAAATTCATGTCTCTTGTTCTGAGCGCAGCCCTTCTGCTCGGTTCTTTCTCTCTTGCCGTGGCCGCATGTTCCCCAGAAGAAGCCCAGAGCAAAGCCAATGCCTTTGCCCAGGCCATACAGGAAAAGGCGCAGAAGGATCCCGCAAATTACGCGACGGTCATGCAGGAACTCCAGCCTCAACTGCTAGAGCTTCAGCAGAAACAGGATCTGGACGCCTTGTGCAAGTTCTATGACGAAGCTCTTGAAAAGCTGAAGTAACGTATCTTCCGGGATCGCGCTCCATAATAAAGATGTCCGGCGCGATCCCGGCATACGGGATGCCCCGTTCAACCGGAAATTTCAACTGCGTTTTTCTTACGCAGCCGAAACGTCGCTCATCGCGCCGGCCATCCGTTTCCTGTTGCCATTCCGTTCCGAACCAACTACTCTTTACGAATGACGGGACTCATGACCGAAGGAAGGATTCGACTGGGCGCGGAAATTCAGCGCCGCAGAAAACAGCTGGGGCTCACACAGGAAGAGCTGGCCCAGCGTATGGATGTGTCGCGTCAGTCCGTGACCAAGTGGGAAACAGGCCAGTCCGCTCCGGATCTGGATCGACTGGTTCAGTTGGGAGAAGTGCTGGCGATCAGTCTGGACGAACTGTTGAAAGGCCCCTCAGAGGGCAGTTCCGAAGAACAGAGCGACAATGGCGGAGAGACTCCTCCCGGCTCTGGAATGGAGGAACATGGTCACAGGGCGCGAAACCGGGATTTTTCTTCCTTTACCTTTTTTCTCCGTCTAAGCGGCGGGTTGCTCTTTTTTACAGGCATGGCTTCCCTGCTTGCTCTGTGGGTGCTTTCCATAATTTTTCCCGTTCAGCTCACCGAATGGGACGGCAGTCTGCATACCGGGCTGGACGGCTATCTCCGTGCCCATGATTATCAGCCTCTTCTCCATGCCGCGCTGGGCGCGGCGGTGGGCGGCATATTCTGTCTGCTTTCTGCCTCGTCCTCCATCCGGCGCATCGTCGCCAGATACCTTGCCGGACTCGGGCGACGGACGCGGGAGCATAAAACAGATTCCGAACTTCTGTAGCGAGACGTCGGGGCGAGTCCTGAGGCTGCATTGCGCAAGTTTCAGGGAACAGCCGCTATGAACCTTGTCGCTCCTCGGAGCCTTAAGGCTCCGTTCTGTTCCTTTGAGAGGGCGAATCTGTCGGAAGTGCCGTCCTGATATTCAACGATACCACGCCTAGAAATCAAGAGGCGTACAGGTTCCGCATTCGCTGCGTTCGGCAAACAGGCGTCTCCGGATAATGAAGTAGGATGTCAGCATGATACAGCCCGTAATTATCCAGGTTACGGGGTATACCGCCAGCAGCGTCTGGAAGGTGGGGGACATGGCAAACACCGTGTATACCCACACGAAACGGAACAGACAGGAGCCGACAAGTGTAACAATCGCGGGGAGCATGGATATTCCCATGCCCCGTAGTGCGGCGCCGCTGACTTCATAGGTGGCGGGGAGCCATTGCGTGCTTTCCACGATGAGCATACGGGCTACGGAATAGCGGATAACTTCCGGGTTGCTTGTGTACAGGCCGGAAAAGACTCCTGCGCCCAAGGTGAAAACAAGACAGGTTGTTCCGGACATCAGAATGGCGCAGGCCATGGCCTCGCGGAATATCTTGCGGCAGCGTTCTATCTGACACATGGCATAGTTCTGGCTGGTGAACGTTACCGTAGCCTGACTGAACGCATTGACGAAAAAGTAAGAGACGAATTCAAAGTTGAGAGATGTTGCCGCCCCTGCTGCTGCGCTTGAGCCGAAGCTGTTGATGCCGGAAAGAATGCAGACGTTGGACAGGGAAAAAATAACACCCTGCAGTCCTGCCGGCCCGCCGATTTTTACCACACGAAGCAAATGCTTTTTGTTGATGGTCAGCTTGCGGAGGTTCAAGCGGATCATATCGTCTTCCCGCATCAGGAAGAAAACAACAAGGCCGGCACTGACGAAATTTCCCGTCATGGTTGCGATTCCCACTCCGGCAACGCCCAAATCAAAGCCGAGAACAAGAAGGAAACTTAACGAGACATTGACAATCCCGGCTGCAATCAGGCTGTACATGGGGCGTTGGCTGTCGCCTACGCTGCGTAGCACTGCCGCGCCGAAGTTATATATCATGACAAAGGGCATACCCAGAAAATAGATACGCAGATACAGGACAGCCAGATTCATGACATCTTCCGGCACATCGACCAGGAGAAGCATAGGACGGGCGGCAAAAATACCGATGAACAGCAAAAAAATTCCGCTCAACGCAGCAACGCTCATGACGGTATGTACGGCGGACTGACTCTGTTCTCTGTCGTTTGTGCTGACATAACGGGCAATAACGACATTGGCGCCCACGGAAAGACCGAGGAACAGATTGATAATCAGATTGACTATGGGGCCGTTTCCTCCAACCGCGGCCATGGCCTGATGCCCGACGAAGTGTCCGACAACGGCAACATTCGCGGAGATGAACATCTGTTGCAGAATACTGCTCAGCGCGATGGGCAGGGCGAACATGATCAGTTTGCCCATGACCGGGCCGTGAAGCATATCAATATGTTTGGAGCGCATCATACCTTCTCCGGAACTGAAGGTTCGACCTTATGGCATACGGCGAAGCAAGTCCTTCCGCAACCTATCACTTTCAGCAGCCATGTCCAACCGGCAGAAAAAAACACAGAAGGCCTGTTCCCTGACAGAACAGGCTCAGGATATGTTTAGTGTGATTTAGAGTCGCAGAATTAACGTATCATCTCGTTTTTCTGAAATTTATCGAAATATTTTGTGAGTAGTCGGAGTAATCAGACTACATTTTTATATTTTAAAGGATCAGGAAAAATATATATTCTGATACTTTCAATCAGAAATTATTTTTGACTGCAGAAATATGTTAAAAATATATGATCAGTAAAATGCCGTATATAAAATGAAAAAAACTGTTCCTCTGATGTGTACCCTATTTTTACAGTTTTTGTAGTCACCTGAACTTCAACAAAGGGTTGAAAGTATCAATTCAGGCACTCTCATCATGCTGAAATGGCACATTTTTTTGCGTTCAATATTTCTATGCACAACAACTCAGAACTGAACCTCCCTCTTTATGGGGAAGGTTGAGGGGACGTGTTCCCCGTTTAGGGTGGGCTCTTGCTCTGGTTTGCAACTGACGCGGCAAGGGTACCACCAGAACCAGGGTCCGCCCCCACCATGAGCCCGTTCATGGAACAGCGGGGATGTTGTCCCACAGTCTGTCTTCGGCATGGGGCCGAAACAGGAATTTTTTCAATTTTATTTTATCCTCCGGAGGATAACAACATGGCAGATCCCAAATGGTTTGAGGAAGACTACTACCTTGAACAGAAGCTTGCACAGCTTCAGGCCACGGACAAAAGCTGGGCCAACAAAGATGTGGATGATGTCAAAAGCGCGTTTGCCGCGGCCGGACTGACCGCCTATGAACACTTTGTGGCCTATGGCAACGCCGAATGGGTATCCCCCAACTCTGCTTTTGACGTGAACTACTATCTGGCTTCCAAAGCTGTGCAGTGCAACAACATTGCGGCAGACGGCAAGACGGACTGGACAGTTAAGGATGTCGTCGACGCCTTTGAAGCTGCCGGGCTTTCCGCCTGGGAACACTACACGCTGTATGGCGCGGCCGAAGGCGTTGATCCTTCCGCCGACTTCAGCACGGATCAGTATTTTCAGGATAAGCTGGTGCAGCTCAACAAGGAAGACGGCGGCGGCTGGACGCTCGACTCCGTGAAAGCAGCCTTCGCCGAATCCGGACTCAACCCTCTGGCTCACTCTGTCGAATACGGCGAAGCTGAAGGCCTTGCTCCTAAAGCGTCGGAGCAGAGCAGCGATGTAGCCCTCATTAAGAACGGCGGCGCCCTTATTCCCGGCACGACGCCCGAACTGTCCCTTGATGAAGCCGTGGCCCTTGCCGTGGAAGGCACTCTGCCGGATGTCTATACGCTGGCTGATCCTGCAACGGGCGGCGAATACACCGTGGACGAAGCCGGCCATGTGGCTTCCATTGTTGAAGGTGCCAAGAATGGTGATTCTCTCAACCCCTCTTACACCATCGCGGATACGCTCGCCAATCTGATGGGTGCGTCTGCCAGCGTTGCGAATGGTGCCACCGATAAAATCATCGTTGATACCTATGAAACCGTGAAAGCGGCCAACTTCATTGACTGGAGTAATTTCGATAGTGCCAGACTGACCGGTGACGACAGCAACGGCGCTCTCAGCTTCAGCGGAATCGGAAGCCTTACCATTAACGAACTTGCCGGCGGCAACGGCGCGGATTATCTGTATACAAATACGGCAGACAAAATCCTCTTCGGCGGCAGCATCACGGAAAAGGACGAAAAGACCGGCCTGTATGCGGAAAGCCAGGATCGTGTCACCAGCACGGCTCTGAATGCTGACTTTGACAAGGACTTTGTCAACAGCAACCCCGGAGACGGCCAAATCAAATGGCTGAGCGACGAAGCCATTAATCTGCTCAAGGGTGCGAACATTTTCGATATCCACGGAGAGGCCACAGGAACAACCGCTGTTGCTTCAACCGTGAAGGACGTGTTCCTGCTGCAGAGCGGTGGCAAAACTACCGGCAGTAATGGCAAGGATGATGAACATGGTCCGGAAACCCTGACTATTCACAACTTCAAGGTTGGTCAGGACGCTCTCATGATTATCAATCAGGGAACACCCACAAGCGCAGCGGCTGAAAGCAGCATTGATGCAGATATACTTACTCTGCTGACCAAAGAAAACGGTATTACGCTGAATTACAATAATACCCAGAAGGCGACTATTACTATTGACTGGTCGACACTGGAAGAACATTGGGACGGTCTGGATACCACCGGCACCACCACCATTACCCTTCAGGGTGTACAGGGTCTGGAAAATGTTGAAAATGTTGCCGACTTCTTCCAGGTCAACTAAGCTCTGATATCCAGTAGCGCATTTCAGCTGCGGAGGGCAGACATGGTATACACTTTGCCATGCCTGCCCTTTCCTGTATGCGTGACTGTTCCTGCGCATGAGCAGACGCTTCCTGCAAGGGGAAGTCTGCTCTTTTCAACTTTCATATTCAGAAGGGACGGAAAGCACCGGAGGGATTGTATCCCCCGCTTTTTTCGAGGGAAGCAGAGCCTCCCCCATTTCTTCTTACGTACTGGCTTCAGTGCTATTGCAGGGGGGGCTTGTCCTGTCTGGGGCAGGAGGGGTGGTCAAGGAGAGTGCGGAGGTTTACCATACTGGCCCAGTGGGCGTAGAGCATTTCGAGTACACCGCTCTTAGCCCATCTACCGAGGGTATTTTCAGGCAGAGCCAGAGTTCTGGCCCGATCGGCACAACGCAGGCCGCCTACCGTGCGTTCCTGCCCGCGGGCCCCCACAGCGACCACCTTTTCCTTCAAAACGCCGCTGAGCTGGAGTTCAGCCAGAGCCTTTTCGCTTTCCCGATAGCGTTTAAACTGATTAGCCATGGCATTGGTAATGTGCTGCAGCAGTTCCGTGGCTTCGCCGTCCGGGCCGTACAGGGGCTTGCCGTCGGGCTGATGGAAGTGCGGGGCGTCTTCCACAATGGCCAGCGCCAGTTCCTTCTTGTCGGGTTCCTCGGAAAAACGGGCCTCCGCCAGTGAGAAGGGATGGTTGGCCGCAACAAGGGGCAGATAGGGCGCGGTCCAGCGGCCCCTGTCATCCACAAAAATGTTTTTGTCCCCCAGACCGAGCAGGGCGTGGGGCGTGGCGTTGCGCGTGTCGGGAAAGATGATGGGGAAGCAGCGGGCCGCCTCCGGCACTTCAAAGGGCAGCAGGGGCATGGTGGTCATGCCCGCGGCAAAGGAATACTCGCCCAGAGCCTTGTAGGTCAGAGCGGCGTGCTTTTTTTTGTTCAGCAGAACGGGGGTCTGAGGCATGTAAACTCCTTATATGATATGGCGTTAGAACTGGAATAACAAAGGCCGCCGGAACCACCAGAAACGGCGACTCGGCGGCCTGTGCCATTGCGTCTTCGCCTTAAGTTAGGATGAAGACACTACATCGTTATCAAAGATAGGAATGGGAACATATCCCCACTCCGCCAGGAAGCAGGATACCCCTCCCGACATCTATGAACGAAGGTGTCGGGAGGGGTTGAAGTTTTTTAGATGCTAATTAATGGTGATGGTATCGGCAGCAGCCGTACCAGCAACCTTCGTGGCATCAGCGACACCTACCAGCTTGACCATGATGTCGCCCTCCGTGGTAATCTGATCATCGCAGTACAGCAGATAGGTATCAGTACCATCCGTGAAGGCAACAGCTCCCGCAGCAGTATTGGTGGTGAAGGATTCGATGAAGTCCGCCAGGGTTCCATCGGCCTTCGTTGCAAAACCATTGGAAATGGTCCAACCATTTACTGCGTCAGTCTGAACCGCAGTTCCACCAACTGCCAGGGTATCATTATTAGCAGCGGTCTTGAATCCGGTAATGGAATCATAATTCGCAACACCGGACGTGGTTGCGGCCACAGTGATCGTACTTCCGGCGGTGGTGCTGAGCGACAAATCTATGCTATCCGCAGCCGTACCGGAAGTGAAGGTCAGAGCACCTGTCCCGGCGGTAATGCTGACAGCGGCCGTGGAGGCGATGGCATTTACCTCGGCAGCACCCGTAAGTGTGCTGAAGTCGATCTTTGTGGCCGCATCGGCGGCCAGGGTGTTGAAGGCCACAGCGCTGGTACCCGTGGCGCTGATCTTTTCAATGCCGCTCACCTCGGTAAGAGTCACAGCCTGGTCAGCAGTAATGGTCAAGGTATCAGAGCCCGTACCACCATTCAAGGTACCGCCGGTAACCGCTGCTGCCCCCAGCTCACTGATGGTGAAGAGGTCGTTTCCGGCACCGCCATTGATGGTTCTGCTATTGATATCACCGTTGATGTTCAGTTCGTCATTGCCAGCAAGGGCGTTCACCGTGGTGATAGTACCCAAGCTCGCCGTGTTCAGATTATTATACTGTTCGTTCCAGTTTTGCCCAGTGAACGTATTTAGGTCTGTTGCGATATAGGTATCGTAGGTCTGGAGCTGAACCACACCGAGATCGTTGCTCGTGGTAAGGTTGTTGTAGGTGATAGGATCGGTGTTGGCATCCACGGTGAAGGAACCCAGTACGATGGCGCCGGAGGCGTTCATCTGCACCACTGTGTACACGTCCAGATGATCCCGATCACTCAGGAAGAGCAGGGAGGTACCGGTATTGTCTGCAGCTACGCTGATAGTCCCGTCGCTGAACATCTTGCTCACTTCGGCCGAAGAGAAGACACCGTTGGAGGCTTCCGCATCCAGCGTAGCGTTGAAAGACACCGCGTTGGCAGCCAGACCGGTGAGGGCAGCGTTGCCGTCTATAAGCGTCTTGACACCAAGGCCGGCCACATTGATCCTATCATTGGTCGCGTCAAAGCCAATGATGGCGTCATTGCCGAAGCTGCCGTTCAACACCACCACGTCGCGCTGGGTACCGTTGGGGCCGAGCACGATGACGTCGTTGCCCGCGCCGTCGTTTACAACCACGGCACTGTCCACAGAATTATTGCCATCGAACACGTTGGGCGTGCGCTGCTCGGTAGCAAACTGGGTGTCATAATTATTGCCAGTGGTGAATACGGTCGAACCAGCACTCGTTCCATCAGCAGCAAGAACGCTGAAGGTAATGCTCAGGTCATCCAGAGCGTATTCGCCGTTGATGATGGACTCGATAAGCAGAGTATGGGCCGCACCGTCCTTAGCCACCAGCAGCTTGGACAATACGCTGTTATTCTCAATAGCCTGCATGATGGCGTGGTTGATGGTTTCAGCGCTGACACTGGTGGTGTTCGCTGCCACATCCATGATCTTGACCTGCTGAGAGTATCCGAGGAAGGAAACCGTGACGTACAGCCCATCTCCGGCGGTCGCATCGGTTACGGCAAAGCTGGCCGAACCCACACCGGTATTGTTCAGCAGGGTGGCGCCACGATTGCCGTCCACAGCGATGTCCGTAGCCGTGCTGTTGAACACGAACACAGCGTTGTAGTTAGTGTGAGTGAAACCTGTGGCCGGATCGAACACTTCCTGATTCAGGTAGAGTGTGTCGTTGCCGGAACCGGCGTCCACTACAACTGCACCACCATATAGAGCGACAGAGTCATTGACGAACCACACGGTGTCGTCGCCTTCGCCCGTGGAGATACTTACGTTCTGGAGGTTCTTCTGATCCACGCTCTGAACATAGGTCATAGTCTCATCGAACTTGAACTGCACCAGGTCGTTGCCGCTGTTGGTCTGAATATCCAGCACAAAATCGGCATCCGCGGCGATGTCTGCGTTCACAGTCATGTTCAGGGTGTCGTCATTGGAGCCCAGGTAGTACTTGAAGGCGCCGTTGGGGGCATAGCCTTCGGCCATGCTGTCCACGCCGTCCACATCTTTCATGTAGATGTCATAGGCCGCGTCAGTGATCTGGGCACCGATGTTCACCTTGCCTTCCATGGCGCTGGCGTCAAAGACCTTGACATCGCTGAGGCCATTTGTGCCGAGCAGACGGGGGATATTCACCCAGCTAACTGCAGCCTGACCACCAGCCAAGAGGCTGTCGCCGATGAACAGATTGCCCTTGTCATTGGCGCCATCAATCGCGCCATTGGCCACGGTGACCATGCGCAGGCTATTGTTGGTGGAACTCAGAGAGGACAGCCAGGAGCCTTCGTCTACGGTCACGTCAAGGCGTTCCACACCACCGCGTCCGGCCATGGAGCCGATGAGCAGGTCACCGGCTCTAGAGCCGTATACGGAATCGTCCGGCAGGCAGGCGCTGGTGCTGTCCCACTGCACGCGCCCCACATTATCCAGTTCCACAGAGGTGGAGATCAGCGGGCAGGTGTCAGAGCTGGTGGAATCCACAGCCCAGGTGATGCCGCCCTGGTCAGGCACACCGCCGGCACTCACGCCCCAGCCGGTGCCCTCGATCTGCTTGCCGTCTTCATCGCGGGTGGTGATGCTGCCGGACGAGCAGGTCAGTTTGATGGAGTAGCCAAGATCGCTGCTGTACGACACGCCGGACACGACGGTGCTGCTTTCAAAAGCATTACCCAGAGAAGCGCTGATCAGGTTGCCGTAGCCGCTTTCGGCCAGAGCGGCGTTAAAGGCAGCCACCAGATCGAGATAGGTGGCGTCGCCGTCAACCTTGCCCAGGCTGAGCGTCACGTTCGTGGCTTCACCGTCGTTGTTGGTATACTGGAAGGTGAAGGTATCAAAGGGATTCTGCTTCAGGGGCTGACCGAATTCATCCGCGCCCTGTACGTCCATCAGCTGGACGCTCATGACACCGCTGGTCTGGGCGCCTTCGCGGGTGAGGTGCTGAGGATCGAAGCGCACCGTCAGATCAACCTCATTAGGATCGGCGTCCTGGAAGCGGATCACGGTTTCCGTAGAGTTGTGGCGGACATCGTCAATGTCCAGATCGGCACGGCTGTTCACGGAGCCGATGGTCAGGGTTTCACCAGCGGCCAGGCTGATGCGCTCGGCGTCGATGGCATTGCCATCAGCGTTCTGTGACTGGAAGAAGACGTTTTCCACATTGACGATGCTGGGGTTAATGCCAGAAGCCTTAGTCAAATAGGCATACAGGGTGTCGTTGCCGCCCCGGCCGTCGATGTAGTCGGCGGAACCCAGGGTATCCGTCGAGTTGCCATACAGGCCACCAACTTCAGCATTGAAGAAGTCGTCACCGCTGGTAGCGTAGATGGTGTCGGTGTCTGCGGTCAGCTGGTAGGTGTTGCCGGTGCTGTCGGTCACGGGCGCGGGCACGATACCTTCGGCAGCGCCGAATTCCAGATAGTGTTCCACAGGGCTGAGGCCGGAAGCCACAAAATCGGCCACCAGGTCATCCATGGTGTAGTCGGGATTTTCAGCCTGCATCTGGGCCAGCTTGGCATTCATGTACGCGGACACGTCAAAGCTGGTAGAGGGGTTGTTGAAACTGCCGTCTTTTTCGTAGCTTTCCGCCCAGTACTGGTCATAGTGATCCCAGGCGCTCATGCCGGAGTTCATCATGGCCAGGCGCATGCTTTCCACCATCTGCGGGGTCACGCTGCTGCTGTTGAAATAGTCAGCGGCCTTGTTGTACAGATATTCTTCCGTGTTGAACCATGCGTTGGGGCTGATGCCTTCAGCGTTGCCGAAGTCCACGAAATGCTGGTACAGGCCGTCGGCGTCCACGCTGTAGCCGGCCGCCTCGAATGCAGCTTTGAGCGTCAGGTCATTGTACCCGCCGCCCAGCGAGTCAAACATGCTGTCGGACTCGTTCAGCAACGCAAGTTTGTTGTTGAAATAGGCTTTGTAGTCGAACCAAACTGGTGCAGCCATGTGTATCCTCCGGAGGATAACTGAAGGTGAAACATTTCCGCCACTTCCGGCCCCATGCCGGATATGGCTCCGGACAGATTCCCCTCTTTCCATGAACGGGCTCATGGAGGGGCGGACCTTTGTCCTGGTGGTACCCTTGCCGCGTCAGTTGCAAACCGGGGCAAAGGCCCACCCAAAACGGGGAACATGTCCCCTCAACGTCCCGTGAAGGGACGTTCAGTGCCGAGTATCGCGCACAAAAGAATTATGTATTTAGAAATTTTTGTTTTTTAAAATTAATTCAGCATATTATTTTTCATAACCTCTTCTCGGAGTCCCATAGATTGTTGGAACTGTAAAAATAGGGTACACTTCATTGAGACAAAATTTCAGAGGAAAATGTAAACAGGAGGAAATGCAAAACGGAAAAACAGGAAAGTTAATACATCAGAAAACAGCTTCTACAAGTTGGTTTATTTTTTTTTTGCTTTGATATTTGTGTAATTGTCATCATGACATCATTATTTCAAAAAGGAATGGAGTATGGATATAGGATATGTACGTGTAAGTACATTTGAACAGCATATGGATCGCCAATTAGGCGGGGTTCTCGTTGGGGCAGATGACAAAGATGATGTCGTCCAGGATGTCGTCCACGTTCA
>DWXS01000052.1 GCA_019119045.1 Candidatus Mailhella merdavium
GCCCCTATGTTTGTTTTATTGTTTTCAATTCTTTGTACTATGGCCTTACTGGGGCCAGTCGGACTGGTTGCGGGGCCAGTGCTCGTTGCATTTGCCGTACAAGCCTTCAAGGAGAGTGATTTGCTTCAGAATAGGCACAGAGATGAATGATTCCATAAAATGGGTTGTCGTATTTTCAGTCGGATAATGTGTATGAACTTTTTATTTTATATGGTTATGCGGGATTTTTTATATGGCGTTATCCGCAACCATACGTTTAATATATTGCCCATGGAGCTAGTGGAGAAGAAATATACTGGCCAGACTGAGAAAAATGAAGAAGCCTGCGCCGTCGGTTAATGCCGTGAGAAAAATGCTGGACGCCTGAGCCGGATCCCGGCCGAGAGCCCGCAAAATAAGGGGAATGGAGCCACCGGCCACGGCTCCCAGTATCATGTCAAGCAGGAGGGCTCCGCCCATGACGGCTCCCAGCAGAGGATTCCCCTCAAGAACGGAAAGGCCGAGACAGGCCAGAGCCCCCATGATCAGCCCGGTCAGGAGACCGATTTTTGCTTCCCGGAGAACGGCAAACCAGGCTTTTCGCCGTTCAAATTTTTCTGTAGCAAGCTGACGGATCATAACTGCAAGAGCCTGCTGACCGGTATTTCCTGCCTGATTTGCGACCATGGGCATGAGTACGGCGAGCAGGGCCATCTGGGCTATGCTCCCTTCAAACATATAGACGATAAGGGCCGACAGTGCGGAATTCAGCATATTGATGACCAGCCACGGCAAACGCATCCTGACGGAAGTCAGCCACGGCGTATCGACATCTTCAGTCTGACCTGCCCCCACCATCCCCAGCATATCGGCACTTGCTTCGTCCTGAAGAATGTCAATGACGTCATCGTGCGTGACCACCCCCATCAGGTGCCCTTCCCGATCGACGACAGGGAGGCAGAGAAAGTTGTAGTGACCGAGAAGACGGGCAACTTCCGCTTTATCCATGTCAAAGGGAACGGTTATCAGATCCTGTTTGCCGATTGCATCCCGAACCCGGGTTCCGGGTTTTGAAAGCATGAGATCACGCAGAGAAAGAACGCCCACAAGTTTGTCCATGCGATCCACCACATAGACATAGTAAGGCATTTCCTTGTCTTCCAGCTCGGAACGTATCTGGCGAATGGCGTCATCAACGGAAGCATCGGAATTGACCAGAATGATTTCCGTATTCATGACGCCGGCGGCAGTATCCGGATCGAAGGTCAGCAGGGCGCGCAGTTCAAGGGCGTCTTCCGGAGTCATGCTGTTTAGCAGAACATCGCGGTGGCCTTCGTCCACTTCATCCAGCACGTCGACAGCGTCGTCCGGCCACATTTCCGAAAGAATGCGGGCCGCATCGTCTGCATCCATATTTTCCAGAACATCGCGGGCCACCTGACCGTCCAGTTCCGCCAGAGCCTCGGCCGCTTCATCGGCCGGCAGATGCCGCAACACGCACATCTGCTCCGCAAGACTGAGTTGCTCCAGTTGTTCCGCGCGATCGGCGGGATGGGCAGGATCAGCACTCAGCTCGTTTCCGCAGGGAGAAGGAGAGCTGTCCGCAGAAGAATCTGCGGCGGAATCAGCGACGAGAGCGCTGCTTTTTTCCATGCTGATCGCGGGAACGTTGCCGGAAGAAGCGGCAGGGACTTCGGGACGATTGGATGAAGAGTCGGGAAGAGTAGCCATAGTGAGCTCCGAAGTCGTGACTTGACGAAGGGGCGAGGTAAACCTAACGTGCATGGAATGCCGTTCATGACGGCAGCAAATTAGCATCCTCCTTATCGTGGGGCAAGCATGAAAGAGAGTTCCATTATTTCCTGCGGCGACGCGGACTTTTTCGGTATCAGAGAACCGCATGCCTGCGAGCAGCAGGGTACAACATTGTTTGGATATGTCCCTGAAGATGTAGCTGCCATTTTTCCCGGTGAGGCAGGGGATTATGCACGGCAGCTTGTTCGGCTTGCTCTGGATGAAGACGGGCCGGATTTGACATCGCTGGGTGTATTCAGCCCTGAAGATGTTTCTTCTGCCCGCATTGTGGCCAAGCAGGATTCCCTTGTGGCCGGATTGCCCCTTATCAGCCTTGTTCTGGCGGAGATGGGGCTGGAGCATCCTTCTTCATACTGGGAAGCATTGACGCCGGAAGCTTCATCTGTCCGCAAGGGGGACGGCATCGCCCGGATTTGGGGGTCAACGTGTGTTCTTCTGAAGGCGGAACGTGTGATTCTCAATCTCCTGTCTCATCTCAGCGGTATTGCCAATTTAACCCGTCTTTATGTGAACGAGCTGAGCGGAACCGGAGTCCGTCTGCTTGACACGCGCAAGACGCTGCCCGGTCAGCGTTATCTGGAAAAATACGCGGTTCGGGTCGGAGGCGGCTGCAATCACCGTGTCAATCTGGCCGAAATGCTGATGCTTAAGGATAATCATATCGACGCGGCAGGCTCTATCGGGGCTGCCGTTGCAGCCTTGCGCGCCAGGTATGTGCCCTGTCCTCCCATTGAGGTGGAATGTCGGACACAGCAGGAAGTCAGAGAGGCTGTGGAGGCCCGGCCGGAGCGTATTCTTCTGGACAATATGGGAAGCAGTCTGCTTGCTGAAGTTCTGCCCTTGATCCCCCGTTCCATAGAGGCCGAAATCAGCGGCGGCGTTGAACTTGCCAACATCAGAGAACTTGCTCTGGCATGTCCTTCCCGGCCGGCGGATTTTATTTCGGTAGGGAGGATCACGCATTCCGCCCCTGCGGCAGATTTCAGCATGAAAATTGAACGCCAAGACGCTTAGAGATCGTGTCTTGCGGTTTTAAAGGATGAAATTATGAAGGGTTTTCCCATTAAACGGGCTTC
>DWXS01000053.1 GCA_019119045.1 Candidatus Mailhella merdavium
CGGCTTCATAAAAATGCTCCGGCCGAATACTTCAGACAGAAACATACGCAGGATGTGCTGGATATGGATGCTGTTCCAGACAGGAAAGTGCATTTCTCCAGACAATGCAGACAAGGAATATGTTGTCATGGCACGCCTGAAAACGCCCTTTCTCCTGAATCGAAATATTCCGGAACATCAACAGCTTTCTTTGTCAGTCGAGTCTCAAGAATTTTCTGCCACGGCATTCGGCATACTGAAATTTCAGGCTATTCCCTGACAGTTTCATTCGCTCACATAAACAGCCTGCCGAACGCAACGAAGTCCCCAGTGAAATATCAAGCAGTATTTCCACCGCCACGGCGAGGTATTCATTTTTACGAAAGGCAGAAAACTGTCTTCGTGCCCGGCTCAACTTGCCGGAAAGGCTTACGGTCCGTCATAGCGAGGACGCGCCATTCCCGGACACCAGACAAAGAAAAAATGATGAAGATGATGATGGATGATACTGCGGCAACGATAGTCGTTTAATCTTTGCGGATCATGCGCACGCCGAGGACATTCGGCAGAACAGGGCCGCCGAAAAGAAAATTTGCCGGATGCCGTCCTACACGATACAATTTTTCCGAAGGAGTCCAGACCCCGAGAACCGCCTGTGCCCCGCCCTCCACATACATGGCGCGGGTCAGGTTCAATCCGCTCTCCTCCCTCAGCATACGGACAAATTCATGCACGTTGACCGGAGTTTCACAGTGGAGGAAGAAAATTTCTCCTTGCTCATTCATGCCCACGGCGGCAATAGAATGACGCGGCCCATTTTCCGGCCAGTGCTGTGCGCCGTCCGGCCCTATCAGACGAAAGTTCTGCACTACAAAGTCATATTGAGGCAGTAAATCCTTCCAGTCATCTGCATCTCTGTCCAGAAGAGCAGCGGCCGGAAGACCGGAACGACGAGGAGACGAAACAAAAAAACTGCCGTATTTTTCCGCAATCCGCCCATTATTCGTTTTATCCCCGCTTCGCAGATAGGCGGTGCTGGTCAGGCCGTCCGGCAGATACATACCGGCATTGATTACGGCAATCAGATTATGCTCGCTGGCCCACTGCATAGGCGTATGCGGCGATTCCCCGTCAAGCGACGCGCTGCACAGAACAATTTCGCAGTTTGCCGGGTTCATCTTCAACACGACGAGTTCCGCACTGCCGCCGCTCACACGGCTGTACTCGCGCAAAGAAAAGCCCGGAGCCAGCTCACGCCAGCTTCCGCCCTGCAACGGCAGAGCCGGCCCGGTCATAACGGAAGAAGATATCTCCAGGGCAGCGTTTGCAAATTCTGCCGTCATATCTTCCGCCATCCCCGGAAGCGGCAGCCCCCCCAGAAAAAGGGAGGCAATAATTCCGTTGCGGAAAAAGCTGGCGATCGACCACTTCATAGGCTCACCCGATTGCAGGAATCTGGGCAGGTTCCACGAAAAGTTCAGGAACTCGTACCGTTAGTCCCGCGCCGGTTGCATTCAACATTTCATTGCTCTAAAAAGAGACATAAAAAATTGCAAGCTCTCTCCCCCGGGACGCAACGGAAGCTCGCAACCCCAGGCAGGGATAACATTGACATATCAATTTATGTTGATATAGTAAAACACATGCCCGGCAAGCCGAGTTCCGAGCAATTCCGGCCGCCCGGCCCTGTACTTTTCTGACACAGCAAGCGTCCGGCATACAAGGAAATTCCCATGAAAATTCCCGATCTCATCCGTCAGCGTTCCGCTCCCTTCTACTCTCTGGAATTCTTTCCTCCAAAGGACAGGCAGGACTGGCCCGCCTTTTTTGAACGGGTGGAACGGCTCAAAAGCCTGAATCCGCTCTTTGCATCCGTGACCTGCGGGGCCGGGGGGTCCACCCAGACCAATACGCTGGAAATTGCCACCAGACTGAAACGGGATCATGGTATGGAACCCATGCCGCATCTCACCTGTGTCAGTGCGACGGAAGAACGCATCATACAGGCTCTTGACGAATTCCGCCTCGCGGGCCTGGACAATCTGCTCGCTCTGCGCGGCGACAGACCACGCGACGCCGGGCCGGACTGGCGTCCCGGCACCTTCTCCTGCGCGGAAACCCTGGTTGCCTTCATCCGTGCCCGGGAAAGCGCGTTCGGCATCGGCGTGGCAGGTTACCCCGCGCCTCATCCGGAGTCCCCCTCCTTCTACCATGACAGGGAATATCTGCGCCGGAAAATCGAAGCCGGAGCGGATTTCGTCATTACGCAACTCTTTTTCGACACTCGCGAATATTTCGAACTGGTGACCCGTCTGCGGGGTATGGGCATAGAAAAGCCGATCATACCCGGAGTGCTTCCCATTCAGAGCCTTGCGTCCATACGGCGCACGCTTTCCATGTGCGGCGCAAACATTCCCGGAAAATTCTATCTGGAACTTGAAGAGGCCCATGAACGCGGAGGCACCGAAGCAGTCAAGGAAGTGGGGCTGAAATTTGCCGTCGCACAAATTCGTCGCCTGCTTGAAGGCGGCGCGCCCGGCATCCACCTCTATACGCTGAACAGGGCCGGCCTGTGCCTGCGCATAGCCGAAGAGGTAGGCCACCTGTAGTCGTCGTTTTTTCGGGCAGGAGAACCTTCTTCTCCGGCTGAGGACGGTCATACTCCTGCCCCGCCCCCTCTTTTTCGGAATCAGCATCACAGGCGCACACGGATCATGCCTCTGTTCGTAGCGGCGGCGCCGCTGCTGTGTCGATCCTCAAGCTGAAATCCGCCCGCAAATAACTTCAACGTATCTGCGTCAGGCGCGCAACAATGGCTTCCGCACATTCTGTCGGCGTCATACTTCCCACCTCAAGAGAAATATCCGCATAGCGACGATACAAAGCTTCCCTTTCCCGGAACAAATCTTCCACAGTCTGCCCGGGGGCAATGGCCAGGCCTCGATCCGGATTGCGAGCGATACGTTCCAGAATGACGGAAAGCGGCACATCCAGATGCACAACCGGGCCGAGGGATGCCAGATGTCGCATGGCGTCTTCGCGATAGACGACGCTTCCCCCCGTGGCAAGAACCGCCCTGCTCAGTCTCAGCGAACATATGACGGAACATTCCAGATCAAGAAATTCCTCCTTGCTCAGAGCATCCGCAATATGTTGCAACACCACGCCATAATGGGCTTCTATGATGTGATCCGTATCTGCACAGATCCAGTTCAAACGCTGGGCAAGAGCCCTGCCGACAGTACTTTTTCCTGCTCCGGCCATGCCGATCAGGATTATGCATGTTTTTGAGGGAAAATTGGGAAGCACAGGATCAGGGCGTTGATCCTGATGAAGCATTTTGGGAGCCTGCGTGTCCATATCTCAATCCGTGCGTTCCGCCCGCTTCAGGAAAGCTCTCGCGCGGGCTATTTCCGGGTAAGCGCCCGGCACATCGAGAATTGAGCATACCACGCACGAAATACAAAGGCAAAGCCCCGGTAATTCCACCAGATACGATGAAATTCCCGAGGCCTGTAATCGAAAGGCAGGCCGAAGAACACGGCCTGCCCGGCGGACTGGAGAAAGCGGATATTAACGCTTGGAGTACTGGTAACGGGCACGCGCAGCGGCCAGACCGTACTTTTTACGTTCCTTCTTACGGGCATCGCGAGTCAGGAAGCCCGCACGCTTCAGAACAGCGCGCAGAGAAGGATCGGCCTGCAGCAATGCGCGGGAAATTCCGTGGCGCACAGCTTCGGCCTGACCGGAAACGCCTCCTCCGCTGACATTGACCTTCACGTCAAAGCGGTCGAGAGTCTTGGTCAGAACCAGAGGCTGACGGATGATCATCTGCAGGGTCTTGCGGGGGAAGTACTCTTCCATGGGGCGATCGTTCACCACGATCTGGCCCCCACCGGCATACAGGCGGGTGCGGGCGGTAGCCGTCTTGCGGCGACCGGTGCCGTAATCAAACGAGGTAGACATGGATCGCGCTCCTAGTTGGAAAAGGTCAGAGGCTTGGGAGCCTGCGCAGCATGGGGATGCTCGGCGCCGGCATAAATTTTCAGTTTCTTCAGCATGGCACGACCAAGACGGTTCTTGGGCAGCATCCCGCGAACAGCAATACGCAGCACGTCTTCAGGCTTGGCGGCCAGCTTCTTTTCCAGCGTGGTCTGCTTCAGACCGCCGACCCAGCCGGTATGGCCGTAGTAGACTTTCTTCTGGAGCTTGTTTCCGGTCACGCGAATCTTCTCGCAGTTGACCACGACGATGAAGTCTCCGTTGTCCATGTGCGGGGCGAACTCAGGCTTGTGCTTGCCGCGCAGACGATGGGCAATCTGGGAGGCCAGGCGACCGAGAATCTGATCGCTGGCGTCAACGATATACCACTGGCGGTCGATGGTTTCCGGCGTGGGGCTGAACGTTTTCATTTGGGTATTCTCCTGTCTCGCTCAATAGCAAAGACCGAACGTATATGCCCTTTATGGGGCAGTGTCAACAAAAAAACACAAAGCCAGACAATCAACGCCCGCGCTCAACCTGAACTCCGGCTGGCGAAGACGAAGATTATCGGAAAAAGTGTGCCTGTCCGCCCTGTTCCGGCCAACGGGGAAGGCCGCTTACGGGCTTGCGGGGCAGCACGAATTTGCCTACTTAACACGGAACCACGTCAATATCAAGCGGAGGCACCATGCAATCCCTGCGAAAAAGCCTGTTGCAGTTTGTCTTCTCCGGTTCCAACATGCGACGCTGGAATGACAAACTGCGTCCTGTGGAGCTGTATGAGGTGGACAAGCAGGCCCACAAAATGATCACGGCCTTTCTGCTCTATCAGCTTCAGTGCCGCAAACTCGGAGAAGAAGAGCGGCTGGAACTGGGCAGACAGGTCATTGAAGGGGGCCTGTTCGACTATTTTTACCGTCTGGTCATCACTGACATCAAGCCTCCCATATTTTATAGAATTAAGGAAAATCAGGAACAATACAGCCAGCTCACGGACTGGGTGCTGAGCGAACTCGAACCCCGGGTACGTCCGCTTGACGAGCAGTTCTGGCAACGACTTGTGGACTATCACAAACGCCCGGTACGGGAGGCGGCCGAACATCCGACAACAGCGGATCGCATTCTCCGCGCGGCCCATCTGTATGCCTCCAAATGGGAATTCAATCTTATCCGTCCGCTGAATTATTTTGATGAGGAGCTGCGCGACATAGACGCATCCTTTACAGAGCAGCTCCAGGCCATGCACGATCTGGACGGCGTGAGCGATCTTCTTGCGGCCGCGGGCAACGCTCTGGTGCGCACGGCCAATCTCTGCGGACAGTTGCGCTTCCAGATACGCTGGTCGCAAACGCCGCGCATTCCGGAGACCTCCGTGCTGGGGCACATGTTCGTCGTCGCGGCCTACGCCTATTTTCTCAGTCTTACCCTCGGAACCTGCGAAGCAAGACGGCTGAACAACTTCTTTTGCGGTCTTTTTCATGATCTTCCCGAACTGCTGACCCGGGACATCATCACGCCGGTCAAGCGTTCTGTGGAACAGCTTCCCGCCATCATTCATCAATGCGAGGCGGAGGAACTTCAACGCCGCGTGCTGGTTCCCCTTGCCGAAGCAGGTTATGAAGATATTCGGGACCGCATGAGCTATTATCTCGGGGTGGACGTAGGTTCGGAATTCCGAGAAACCATACGCGACGCCTCAGGCACAATCCACGCGCTCTCCTCCTTCGACGAACTGCATCAGGACTGCAACGCCAACCGCCTCGATCCGAAGGACGGCAGACTTGTCAAAGTCTGCGACACGCTGGCCGCCTTTATTGAGGCCCACAGCTCCATTTACAACGGCGTCTCCTCTCCGCATCTCTATGAGGCCATGGCAAGAATACGCTCGGAATACCGTCAGATGACGCTTGCCTCCTTCAACGTAGGCACGCTGCTTGCAGACTTCGACTGACGGCGTCTGCACGACGCATGCAGCATTTCCGCCCGACGAATGTGCAGATACGCGCAGATAAACATGAGGGGCTTCCCGTGTCCGCCCCGGGAAGCCCCTCGCCTTGTGTTACATCAAAAAACTATTTGCCCATCAGCATCGGCAGAAAAGCGTCGAGCAGCGGTACCAGCTCATAATCCGGATACCGCTCGACAATCATTTCCTTCGCCTTTTCCGGCGAACCGGCTTCCTTCACGGCACGGCTCACGAAATCATAGTAGTCGGCAACGCCGGAAAGAAACAAATCTGCCTCGGCAGGATACCCGTGTCCGGCAGCAATCCAGACGCAACCATCCTTCAGCAGTTTTTCCAGCTGTTCCAGACGGGCATCAAAAGGAGGCATCGGCACATGTACTCCCACATACCCAAGATGATGTACCATAGCCATGTTTTCATCGGGCAGGGAAATGACGGCCGCACCAAGTTCAGGCAATACGGTGAATTCGTAATTCACACCGGCCAGACTCTTCTGTCCGGCCTCAAGCTGCTCAACAGCAGGAACTGAAGTATAGGGCACCATTTCCGGCCCCATGGCGGCACGCGCGCCCTCCAGATCCTTTTTTCCCTGTTCCCCGTTTATCGAATCCGCATCGGTACTGTATATTTTTACTCCCGGGAAAAGCGTATCCGCTCCCAGCCAGTGATGCTCATGCCCGTGGGAAATGATCACAGCCTCCACGGGCTTGCCGAGCGAATCCACAAAGGCCTTGAATTCGTTGTTCTGCGGAGCGTTGCCGGGCACGTCGAACACCACCAGCCGATCGCTTTCCACCACCTGGGCCGCTCCCCCCGTGGTCGTTACATAATCATGCAGCGTGACCTTTCCCGCCGTCCGGCTGATCACCTGCCCCTGAGTAAGAGAAAGCCCGGCCGCCTGAGCCGCACCGGCAACACACAATACGGCAAGAGCCGCAGCGGAAACGAGAAGTCTGTTCATATCTTCCTTCCTTGATTAAAGTGGTTAGTTCCTGCCTCTGGGGCGCAAACACCGAAATCCCGGAGCAAAGCTCCTCCACACAACAGTTAGATATCTAACTTTATTTTTTCGCGTAACCTCTTCTCGAAACGACGAAGCATAAAGTTTTATATCGAACCTTGTGTGTGAATATATTTAGTTCGATGTCTAACGTTTGTCAAGCATACATGCTGATTTTCGGAACAGCCGCTTCACTCTTTACAGGGAGAACAAAAACAGATATTTTGATCACGTTTTTGTTGGGAACAAATTTAGAAAAGACCCTTTCGGGGGCGCACTGGTTTCGACGGGGACGTGGAAGCCGGGGTTGCAGGTCGAGGCGCCGCTGGCCTCGTAAAAAGCGGCAACAAAAGTAATTGCCAACAACGATTACGAATACGCCTGCGCTGCTTAAGCAGCAGGGCACCCTGACGGCCTAGGCCGTCACGCCGGAGCAGCCGACGCCTGATACGCTGCCGAGGTGTCAAATTCATCGGGCTGGTTCGCGTGTGCGCCCGCCGGCACGCGGATAAGAACTTAAGGAGGGCTGCCCGTATGCTGCCCGTTCAGGGGCGAAGCCTGCGGTAAGCGTATACCTGAACTAAACCTGTAGATGCCTTGTGTGGATCATTCTCGGACGGGGGTTCGACTCCCCCCGCCTCCACCAGATGGACATTACACGAGTGCCAGCATTTTCAAAGGCGGTTTTACCGTAACTGTGTGGCTATGTGTCAAAGCTTAAAGCCCGAGGAGCAAGGTACCCGGTACCTTTCGTCTCGGGCTTTATCTCGTTGGAAGTTAAGGATACCATTGTATTCAAAACAGCAGGGCAACATTAAGTGGAGGAAAAACTCTACTATCCTTATTTTGCAGACTGTCTCAGCCTATAATATAACAAAATGATATAATACGGGGAAGCATGTCCCCAAAAGCATATAGGGAAATGAAACGGGAACGCTGTTTGATTTACAATCTCTCATGGTATTGAATGGTTGTTCAAAGCACGAGTTGCGGGGAAGCAGTTTATGAAAACAAACGACAGACCGCTTACCGATTTGATGAAAGCCGTGGACACCGGCGCAGCACAATTACCTGATTTTCAGAGAGGTTGGGTATGGGATGATGACCGTATTAAGGCGTTAATCCTCAGCGTGATCCATGACTTTCCTGTGGGTGCGGCAATGTTTCTGGAATACGGAAATGAAAGCATCCAATTCAAGCATAAGCCGATTGAGGGTTCAGCGGCTTCCCCAACTATCGAACCGGATGAACTTATTCTTGACGGGCAGCAGAGACTGACTTCCCTTTACAACGCCCTGTACAGCAAGAATCCCGTCCATACGAAAACGGATAAAGGCAAAGAGATAGACAGATATTATTATCTGAACATCGAAAAGGCGCTCGATCCAGGCTCCGATGACGAAGAAATTGTACTCTCAGTTCCTGCAACGAAACAGATTACGTCGGATTTTGGCAGAAAGATCGAAACAGATCTCTCAACCAGGCGGGATGAATTCCGCATGAAGATGTTTCCTCTTAACATCATTCTGAATTCCGGTGAGGAACAGGGATGGCAAAACGAATATTATGCCTATTACAATTATGATCCGGCGATTATCCAGCAGTTCACGGAACTTTTCTCCAAAATAATTATGCCGACGCAAAAATACTCTATGCCGGTCATTCTCCTC
>DWXS01000054.1 GCA_019119045.1 Candidatus Mailhella merdavium
GAAGTGTTTTTTTTTCTTGAGCAGGGCAAGAAGAAGGGGCGTTTTTGTCCTGTGACTGTTTTACAGAGCTTTTCGCATGAAGCGTCGTGAGGAAAGCGATGTTCTTGCCTTCCTGAAGGATATGGTCGACATGAAGATGACAGGTGCGCGCATTCTTCTTGAATGCCTGAAACGTGAAGGTGTGGATATCATTTTCGGCTATCCGGGCGGAGCCGTGCTGGATATTTATCATGATCTCAATCGGGACAAGGATCTTCGGCATATCCTGGTCCGGCACGAGCAGGGAGCTGCCCATGCCGCCGACGGATACGCAAGGGCTTCCGGAAAGGTCGGAGTTTGTCTGGTCACGTCCGGCCCCGGCGCCACGAATATTGTGACAGGACTGGCGACAGCCTATGCCGACTCCATTCCCGTCGTCGCCATTACCGGGCAGGTACATACTCATCTCATCGGCAATGACGCCTTTCAGGAAGTAGATATTGTAGGTATCACACGCCCCTGCACCAAGCATAATTTTCTGGTCAAGGATCTGAAAAGGCTTGCGCTGACCATACGGGAAGCCTTTCATCTGGCCCGTTCCGGACGTCCCGGGCCGGTTCTTATCGACTTTCCCAAGGATCTCATGACGCAGAGTACGGAATTCGTCTGGCCGGAAGAAGTCCGTATGCGTTCCTATAATCCCACCTATCGCCCCAATCTCAATCAGCTGCGCAGAGCCGCGGAGCTTATGGCCGTGTCGGAACGTCCGCTTCTTCTTGTCGGCGGCGGCGTCATCAGCTCGAACGCTTCGCAGGAACTGAGAAGTCTGGCGCATGACTTTTCCATTCCGGTAACGTCCACGCTTATGGGGCTGGGCGCATTTCCGGGAACGGACCCGCTCTTTCTCGGTATGCTGGGCATGCATGGAACCTATGTGGCCAATAAGGCGGTAAACAAGGCGGATCTCATCATTGCCGCCGGCGCACGCTTTGACGACCGCGTTACGGGGAAGCTGGAAACCTTTGCGCCGAAGGCAAAGATCATTCATATCGACATAGATCCCACCTCCATCCGCAAAAATGTTGAAGTCGACGTTCCCGTCGTGGGCGACTGCGCGCTGTCGCTGCAGGGGCTGCATGAAGTGTTGCAGGCCAGAGATAAGGAAACGCCGCATGACTGGGCCGCAGCCCATGCGGCCTGGCTTGAACAGCTGAAAGAATGGAATGACGCACAGCCTCTTTCCTATTGCCGTTCGGGCGACTGTCTCAAGCCGCAGCAGGTTGTTGAGGCCGTGCAGCGCATCACGGAGGGCAAGGCCGTCTATACTACGGAAGTAGGGCAGAACCAGATGTGGGCGGCCCAGTTCCTCAATATCAGCGAGCCTCGTACTTTTATCACGTCCGGCGGACTCGGAACCATGGGATATGGCCTTCCGGCGGCCATCGGCGTGCAGTTTGCCCTGCCGGACAGGCTGGTCATCGATATTGCCGGAGACGGTTCCATACAGATGAATATTCAGGAACTGATGACGGCAGTGTGCAACCGGCTTCCCATCAAGATTCTGATCCTGAACAACTCGTATCTGGGGATGGTGCGTCAGTGGCAGGAACTTTTCTACGAACATAACTACAGCTTCACCTGTCTGGATGACGGGCAGCCGGATTTTGTAAAACTGGCTGAAGCCTATGGTGCGGAAGGCTATCGCATCAATACGGCCGAGGAGCTGGAACGCATCCTGCCTCAGGCTCTGGCCTCTCCCGCCCCTGCGATTATCGATGTGCGGGTTGCCAGGGAAGAAAATGTTTATCCGATGGTTCCCGCGGGAGCCGCGCTGGATGAAATGCTGCTTGTGTAACACGTCGATCCGCATTTTGCCGGAAGCCCCGCAGGGGCTTCCTCCGATGTGTTGCCGGTATGTGCATTTTTCGCTTCTATGCGGAAATCAAGGAGTTTTTCATGCGTCAGGTTTTATCGGTTCTTGTCGAAAATGAACCCGGGGTTCTTTCCCGCGTGGCAGGCCTGTTCAGCGGACGCGGGTTCAATATTGAATCGTTGAACGTTGCCCCTACGCTGGATCCGTCTGTATCCCATATGACCATTGCCACCCATGGCGACGCTCAGATTGTCGAACAGATCATCAAGCAGCTTCGCAAGCTGGTCAGTGTCATCAAGGTC
Source organism: Candidatus Mailhella merdavium (assembly GCA_019119045.1). Classification (GTDB taxonomy): domain Bacteria; phylum Desulfobacterota; class Desulfovibrionia; order Desulfovibrionales; family Desulfovibrionaceae; genus Mailhella; species Mailhella merdavium. The sequence goes on from DWXS01000054.1 coordinate 2,155, forward strand.
GTGGAATTTGCCGATACTGCGGTTGTAGAACGGGAAATGGTCGTGTTTCGCGTCAACGCCGAAGAGAGCAAGCGCAGCGAGATCCTGCGCATCGTGGATATTTTCCGCTGCAAAGTCGTTGATGTGAGTCTTAATGAGTTTACCATCGAGGCTACGGGTTCCCACGACAAGCTGGAAGCCATACTGACTCTGCTTACGCGCTTCGGCATCAAGGAAATTGCCAGAACCGGAACCGTAGCCATGCGACGGGCCATGCAGACGGGAGATTAATTCCTGACCCGTCTCAAACTCTTGACAGCAGGGCGGCTCCGCAACATTATCGACTTCCGCCCGGGGCTGCCCCTGCGGGATAATCCGGAGTGTCTCCGACATCTGTGTTTCCGGGAAATCCCTGTGGGCTGCGCTCTGAAACGGCGGAACCTCGAAAGGTGTTTCCTTTATTTCCGTGTAGACGTCTCCCGGGCGTTGAAGCGGGCCGGGATTCCGTAAGAATCCCGATTAATGCGTTACTGCGCGAACCTTTGCGCAACGGTTTACTATTCGGAGGATTCCATGAAAGCCTATTATGATCAGGACGCCGATCTTTCGGTACTCAGCGGCAAGACTGTTGCCATTCTCGGCTACGGCAGCCAGGGACATGCTCATGCCCAGAATTTGCGGGACTCGGGAGTCAATGTGATTGTCGCTCAGCGTCCCGGCGGCGCCAACTATGCCTTGGCCAAGGAACATGGCTTTGAGCCTGTCTCCGTTGCTGAAGCCGCGGAAAAAGCCGACCTGATCATGATTCTGCTGCCTGACGAACATCAGGCGGCCGTGTATGAAAAGGATATCAAGCCGCATCTCTGCGCCGGCAAGTCTCTGCTCTTTGCTCACGGTTTCAATATCCACTTCGGCCAGATCGAACCTCCGAAGGATGTGGACGTCTTCATGATTGCCCCCAAGGGGCCGGGTCATCTGGTTCGTCGCACCTTTGTTGAAGGCGGCGGCGTTCCCTGTCTGGTGGCTGTTCAGCAGGATGCCAGCGGTCAGGCTCTGAAGAAGGCTCTTGCCTATGCGAAGGGTATCGGCGGAACCCGCTCCGGCGTTATCGAAACCTCTTTCCGCGAAGAAACGGAAACCGACCTCTTCGGCGAACAGTGCGTACTCTGCGGCGGTGTGACCGCTCTGATCAAGGCCGGTTTCGAAACTCTGGTCGAAGCCGGTTACCAGCCCGAAATGGCATACTTTGAATGCATGCATGAAATGAAGCTCATCGTCGACCTCATGTACGAAGGCGGCATGGGCAAGATGCGCTATTCCATCAGCAATACGGCCGAATACGGCGACTACCGCACCGGCCCCCGTCTGATCACCGCAGAAACAAAGGCTGAAATGAAGCGCGTTCTGCAGGAAATCCAGCAGGGTACCTTTGCCCGTGATTTCCTGGTTGAAGCCCGCATGAACTATCCTCAGTTCAAGGCCATGCGTCGCATGAATGCCGAACATCCCATTGAACAGGTAGGCGCCAAGCTGCGCGCCATGATGCCCTGGCTGAAAAAGTAGCTCTTTTCCTCCGGGATTGTGAGGGGAGTCGAAAAGTCCGTTGCCTGCATGCGTTCCGAAATGAGGCGCATGCAGGAAGAACCGGCCTTTCGTCTCCCCTCTTCTGACCGGGGAATTATGCGCTTTTTTTCTGGGCGTATTCGTTGAGGCTTGTTTGGAGGGGAGTCCGATTTTTCAGCGCGGCCAGGTTTGAGAAGAGAACCTTCCGTTTAATCATCCGCATATTCGGGTTATCCGATTCAGGAATTCATGTATGCCCAATATACGTTCCGCTTATACCGATAGTGTGAATTTTTTTGGTGAAGAAAGCCCGCTGGAACTCGCACAGCGTTTTGGCACCCCGTTGTATGTCTATAATGAGCGGATACTTCGTTCCAGGTGCCGCGAACTTGTCGGCCTTTCTTCTCATCCCGGCTTTCATGTAAATTATTCCGCCAAGGCAAATACCAATCCTGCGCTTCTTTCCATCATCCGTGAAGAAGGGTGCGTTGTGGACGCCATGTCCCCCGGAGAAATCTTTCTCAATATGCGGGCCGGATATACGGCGGATGAAATTCTGTATGTCTGCAACAACGTGGACGCGCCGGAATTGAAGAATGCGGTGGACAGGGGCCTTCTCGTCAGTGTCGACTCGCTGTCGCAACTGGATCTTTACGGGCGCGTCAACCCGGGAGGAAAGGTCGTTGTCCGTTTCAATCCCGGCATCGGGGCGGGACACAGTGCAAAGGTCGTCACAGGGGGGAAGGAAACGAAGTTCGGCGTCGATCCGTCCCGTCTGGATGACGTCTTTTCCATACTTGCAGCACACAGGCTGCAACTGGTCGGCATAAACCAGCATATAGGCTCCCTGTTCATGGACGGCGCGAGCTATGTCAGTGCAATGAACGTGCTGCTTGATCTCGCCGTCTGCCTGATGAAACGTGGAGCAAAGATTTCGCTTATCGACTTCGGCGGCGGCTTCGGCATTCCCTACCACAAATATGAAGGCGAAAAGCGTCTTGATCTTCAGGAGTTCGGCGCGCTGTTGAACAGCCGCATTTCGGAATGGAGCCGGGAACATGGCTATGACGGTCGCTTTTACATTGAACCGGGTCGCTATGCCGTGGCGGAGTGCGGCCTTGTGCTTGGCCGGGTCAATGCCGTCAAGACCAACGGAACGAATATCTATGCCGGTACGGACATAGGATTTAACGTTCTTGCCCGCCCCATGCTGTATGACGCCTTCCATGATATGGAAATTTATCGGAAAGACGGCTGCCCGGACACGAACCTCATCGAACAGACCGTGGTGGGGGATATCTGCGAATCCGGGGACATTCTGGCCAAGAAGCGGCTTCTTCCCCGTATGCAGGAGGGGGATATTCTCGGCGTTCTTGATGCCGGAGCGTACGGTTACGTCATGGCCTCCACCTACAACAGCCGCCTGAGACCGGCAGAAGTTCTCATAGGTGAGGACGGCAAGGCAAGACTGATACGCCGCCGCGAAACTCTGGAAGACCTTGCTTCCACATTATGCGTTTTGAATTAAAGCGTCTTTTCAATACAGTACAGCTCGGCGTCATCTGGGGCCTCGTATGGCCTCAGACGGCGACCATGCTGTGTACCATGATCATCGGGCTGACGGATATCTGGGTGGCGGGAAAGATAGATGCCGGCACACAGGTTGCCATAGGGTTTTCCACTCAGATACAGGCCTTTCTCATGGTGCTGGGCATGTCGCTCGGCACAGGGGCAATGGCTGCGGTAAGCCAGTCCATGGGGGCAGGGAAGAGAGAAAGAGTCCGACGCTACGTCGGGCTTGTCATGGCTCTTGCTCTTCTGTTTGCCCTCATACTCAGTCTTTCTCTGTTCCTTGGCGGAGATCAGGTTCTGGGCCTTCTCTATGTTCCTGAAGGTCTTGAGGACATAACCCGCTTTTTTTATCACATGCTGCTGCTGGGATTGCCCGCCCAATATATCATGAACGTCGGCTCCGTGCTGTTCAGAGCCAGCCGCAATGTTCTGATGCCGCTGCTTGTGGTCGTTACTGCCTGTCTGATCAATGTATTCGGCGATTTGGGCTTCGGACTGGGCCTATGGGGTCTGCCTGCCTGCGGAGCTTCAGGCATAGCCTGGTCGACCTTTATTGCCGTATGCGTAAGTGCGCTTCTCTCCCTGTTTCTTCTGTACCGCACGGGGCTGATGGCCGGAAGAATTCTGCCCCCGTGTCTTTGGATACGTCATGCTGCCCCGTATCTGCTCAAAGTGTCTCTTCCTGCTTTGCTGACGCAATTTCTCTGGCAGAGCGGTTATCTGTCTCTGTTCGTCATCGTTGCCGCTCTGCCGGACAGTGTGGACGATCTTGCGGGAATGACCGCCGGTATCCGGGTGGAATCCATGCTGTTCATGCCCGCGGTGGCCTTCAATATGACGGCTTCCATCATGACGGGCAATCTTCTCGGCGCCGGCAAGACCGGGGAAGCCAGGAGGACGGGCCTCGCGCTGACCGTACTCGGCGCGGTATGTATGAGCAGCATAGGGGCCTGCATGTGGTTTTTCATGGAACCGCTTGCACAGTTTTTTTCTCCGGATCAGGCTGTACAGGATCAAATCGGATCTTATCTTTTTTACAATATTCTTTCCACGCCGTTTACCGTGGGAAGCATGATCCTTAATGGCGTCATGACCGGGGCGGGAGCCACCGTTTATACGTTGATTGTGAACACGTCCTGCATCTGGCTTGTTCGTCTTCCCCTGGCATGGACGCTTGCCCATGCGCTGCATGGCGGCTCCCGTGGAGTTTACATTGCCATGCTTACGTCCATGATGGTGCAGGCTTCCGCCATGTTGTGGGTCTTTTTCTATAAAAACTGGCCGGCTCATGCCATGAGGCGACAGGGGGCCAGAGGAGCGCGATAGTGTCTGCTGCTCCCTGTGCCGTTGAGTCGCCTCGCTCTCCGGAGGAACTGTGAATACTGATTTTGTCCCCGTCACGCTCGATCTGCATGACGACTATATGCAGTTTTTTCAAAAAACTTCCCGTCGGGCGGCAGACTATACCTTTACAAATCTGTGGGGCTGGGCGGAACATTATGGATTAACTCTGAGTTTTCGCAAAGATTTGTGCTGGATACGCCAGAGTCGTCCTTTTTCCTGCTTCTGGGCTCCGGTAGGCAACTGGGAGCAGGCAGACTGGGAGAATGATGCCGAACTCTGTCGGGGGCTTAGTCTGACCCGTGTGCCGGATGAACTTGCTCTGCTTCTTCGCGAACGTCTGGGGGAAGAGCGCGTTGATTTCGAACCCACCCGCGGACAATGGGAATATCTGTACAGCCGCGAAGAACTTGCCAGCCTGAGCGGAAACAAATTTCACAAGAAAAAAAATCTTGTGAACCAGTACCGGAAACTTTACGGAATGGATTACCGGACACTGGACGTTAAGGAAAATCCGGGCGGACTTGAAGATGTTCTCCAGCTTCAGGAGGAATGGTGCAAGTGGCGCGACTGCGGCAACAGCCCCTCGTTGCAGGCGGAAAGCGACGTCATCTTTCGCGTCGTGGGCAACTGGGCGCGCCTTCCCGGATTGACGGGCGGAGCTTTGTACGCGGAGGATAAAATGGTGGCCTTCACTATCGGGGAACCTCTCGATGCCACAAGTCTTGTCCTGCATTTTGAAAAGGTACAGCCGGATTATAAAGGGGTGTATCAGGCCATCAACAACGCTTTTGCACAGCATGTTCCGGAACGCTTTACCGTATTGAACCGCGAGCAGGACATGGATGAAGAAGGGCTTAGGCAGGCGAAGGAAACGTATAATCCCATAGGCTTTTTACAGAAGGGCATTGTCCGTATAGCTGCTTCCGCTGACTGATGCTCCCGCTATGTACAGACGAAGCCCGATATCTGCTGCAGGCAGGGAAGAATCAGGCGATGTCGCCCGGCGTTTCGTATATGCAGGGTTCTGCCGTCAGATTCCATGCGATGTTCCCGCAGGCATGGATTTATTCTGTCGCCCGCCGAAATTTTCCTGTGATTTGCTCATGGCAGTTGCCGATTGCTCCTTTTCAACAAATCTGAAGGTGTGTTTTCAGCCCGCGCATGGATTTTCAGAACTCGGCGGATAGTTCCGATTAACTGAAAAGAGCTTAGGGCGTATCCAAAGCTCTTTTCGATATATTTTCGCTGTCGGTTCAAAAGAAACGGGCCGGGCAAACGGGGAAAAGAGCGAAGGGGGAGGCCTCGTACGCTCTTTGGGCTTTAGTGCGTTTTGCTCTTGAAATATCTGCCCGTCAGGATGCTATGTCCCGGCGCGAAATTTTTGCGTTTCCGCCGGAGTTTGCTCTGGCTGTCGATCTGGAGGACTTGCAGGCCGTCCGCAGGGGGACTGTGCCGCAAGTACCTTGCGACTGCTCCGGCTTTGCGGCGCAGTCCCGTTTCGCTTGTATCCGGGTATGGTCAAATGGAAATACTTTAACATGACCGACTGCCGGCGGCGGATCTGACACGGAGAAGGCAAGCGTTCCCGTCAATGCAATCTTTTTTGTCGTAATCCTCGCGAAGGCCGTATTGGTCTGTCATCCTCATACTGCCGCACTCCGGCAGTACGGAACAGCCCGGGAGAGGGAAAGCGGAGGCCGGTGTCTCCCAAGGTGTTTCCGCAGCGGAGAATTCGCAGCCGCATATAATGAGAAGGGCCTTTTTCCTGGTCGTGTTATTTTTTGACGCGGAGAGTCAGATACAGGTCTCCCTGCCAATGTCCGATTTTCTTTCCCATACCCCTCAGTCTGATGGGCTTTCCTATGGAGAAATCCGGCGGCAGGGTGACTTCTATCGTTTTCGGCGTATGCGACAGCCCCTGACGGATTTGCAGACGTATATGGGCTCCGGGAAAAAGATTTGAAGCCGGAAAGAACAGTTCCTGTTCTTCATCAATCTGACTGCGCATCCAGCCTTTGATGGCCTTTCCGATTCCCTTCGTCAGATCGAGCTGGAATGACTTGTTCCCCCATTCCATGCTGATTTTTTTGGGTTTTTCCGGAGGAAGGGCGGCGTTTTTGCGTTGCTGGATTTCACTGTAGATATCTTCATAAACACGCCGTGCAAAGGGATCGTTGAGCAAATCCTGCAAAAGATTTTCTCTTCTGGCATCATTTTCGGAGTTTTCTTCGGAGGAAGACTCGTATCGGGTATTGAAGGCCATGGGCCCCGTATCGGATATCTTTTCGTCTCCGTTTGCGGCGGCGCCCTGAGCTGTGTAGGTATGGGAGTAGGTGCGGCGGTAACTTTCCGGGCGTCCTTCTTCACGGGCCTGACGCAGTTTTTCTTCGCGTTCCCGCTCTGCCGCCCTTCGCGCTTCCTGCTGCTTTATCTTTTCCTGACGCGCCTGCTCCTGACGCGCCAGACGTTCGGCTTCCTGTCGTTCGATTTCACGACGCAGCCATTCGCGCCGCTCCGCCTCGCGCCGCTCCCGTTCCTTCTGTTCCTCTTTTTCCCGGGCTTTACGGTCAGCTTCCTGCCAGTCCCGGCGTTCCTTTGCCTTTCTTTCCCGTTCCTGCTGTTCTTTGTAGGCTTCCTGCCCCTTGCGTTCTGTACGGCCGCCGGCAGATGATGCGGAATTAAACGCGGATTTGCTTCCCGATCGGGAATCGAGGAGGCGGATCAGAATGACGTAGGCTTCATTAAGCTGCTGAAACTGACGGCTTGCGCCTGCACTGGGATTGAGATCCGGGTGCAGAGCAAAAGCCTTGGTTCTATAGGCATGTTTGATTTCATCCAGACTTGCGCCCTGAGGGACTCCAAGAATGTGATAGCACTCCGCAAGGCTGGGGGAGGCGGACTTCATACCGGACGCTCCAGTATCATGTTCGATGGTTACGGCAACTCGTCTTCCTGAATCATGAGGGCCCGTCCTTCCCGGGCGGGATCTCTGGCCAGAAGCTTATGAGCTTTCAAAAAGGCAAAGCCCTCATGAGCAAAGACGCTGTGTTCGCAGGTTCGGGAAATACCGGGGCAATCGTCCTGGGCGAGAGCGTAGCTGACCTGATCCACCAGATTTCCCCGAAAATAGGGCCACGCTCTGCATACATCGGGGCGAACCACATGAATGGCGCACCCTCTTTCGTGAGAAAAAAAGGCGCAGAAGCCGTCCCTGCCTGTTTTCAGCATGCGTTTTCCGCCCATCTGCTCCGTATGTTCGGCAAGAAATGTCGCTTCATCCATACAGAAAAAATCGGCAAGACGCGGCAGATCGCGCGGCCCGACGACAATACCTCCGCGTCCGGAACAACAATGCCCGCACATGCGACACGAAAAACAGGAGGGATTTGAAGGAAAAAGACGTCTGTGTACAACTTCAATACACATGTCTTCCACAACAGGGACTCCTGCGTCGGCCATTATTTTGCCTGCTTCCCGGCTGCATATGCCTTCCTGCATCCAGAACAGCATGGGCAGTCGGGGCAGCTTCAATGCCTCCCGCGCATGATCCGGGCAGTATTGAGCCGCACGGAACAGACAGATGATATCGGGCGCAGCGGGAAGCTCGAGCAGAGAGCGAAAGGCGGGGATTCCCCAGACCCGGGTACGCACAGGATGTACGGGGAATATTCGATAACCTGCTTCCAGAAGATAACGTCCGACATGATCCACTGGAGACGTAGGTTTATCTTTTGCCCCTATGACGGCTATGCTTTGAGCTGCGGTAAGCAGGTCGCGCAGCTTATCATCGAAGAGCATGAAATGTCCTTCTTGTTGAGGCAGAGTGCGATAGTAGAGTAAATAGTATGGCAAAATCCTAATTAATCTATGGCAAATATTCTTTTTTTGCAATATTTACAAGGCCAGGTTTTTTGATAATATTATAAATAAATATATGCTGTTTTTATGTATAAATAAAAAAACGGCATAATATAACTTGATTAAAAATATACAACTTCAGTATGCTGTTTATAAAAATATACTCGTAAATAAACATTATGTCGAATCATAAAGAAAAATATTTGATTATAAAAATTGCATTCCTGCTTCATGTCGCTTCGAGGTGCAGGTTTATATTTATTTGAAAATTGAAAAATTATAATTTGCGGTGTTCTCCGTGCGGTAAATGTTCATGAATTTTGCACGAAGTCCTGTAATTTAAAGCTGTTGTCGTTTATTTGCTGAAATATTTTTTTTACGTTTCCATTGCCTACCGGAAAACGCTGTGCTATTAGTGAAAAAAAGTATGACACCCTTTTGAAGGAGATCGCCATGTCGCTCTTTTCAACCATCATCTGCTGCGTCAATTTGACAGAAAACTCTCAGGATATCGTGCAGTACACCAAGGATATCGCCAAAGTCGACAACGCCAAAATTCTGGTGGCGCATTCACTGCCTTCCACCGAAAATTTGCGCAACTATATCACTTCGCCCATGGTGGAAGAAGTTCTTGAAAACAGCAAGGCGCGCACCAAGAAATTCCTTGATGAGTTTGTGGCAAGCAACTTTCAGGGCTTTGATGCGGAACCCGTCATGCTGTGCGGAAATCCCGCTCACGAACTGCTCGAGCTTGTCGACAAACGCTGTGCAGATCTCGTGATTATGGGAAGCATGTCTACAAAGGGCTTTTTCAGCTTCCTGTTCAGCCGTCCGTCCGAAAGCGTCATAGGCAACACGCGCGTTCCCGTCATGGTCATTCCCAATGATTTGAACCTGGAATGCACTCCGCCGGAAGATTTTTAATCAGCCTTGACTGTTTCTGCAGCATCGGCCCTTGTCCTTTTCCCGGATAAGGGCCGATTCGTCTGTTCTGCTTATGCGACAAGGGGCGACTTTGCCTGTGCCGTCCGTTCTTGAGGACTTTGCAGCGGGCCTATATTCAGCGTCGCATATGCGTTATGCAAAGCAGTCCTGACTTCGGGTGCGCCAGAACAGACAGCCGAAGCCTCTTCATGTTGAAGAGGCTCCCAAAATCAAGAAGGGAAGTGAGACCGCGCCGCGACGCCGGAGCAATCCGGTTGTTTGCGGTATGGCCACCCGGGGGCAGTCCGCAAGGCCGTGCCCGTAGCCCGCAGGCAGACATAGCGGCAGAGCTGACTCCGGCGAAAGGAAGCGACTGCGCGCCGGAACATGGGGGCAGGATTGCAGATATGCTCAGGAACAAAAGGTTCCAAAAAGGAATCTTTGCCGCGGAGGGACTCGTCAGACTCGAGCAGAACCCTGCGCGGCAGATGTGTCCGTCGTGTTTCGGCAGATTGTTTTCAGCCCGTCTTTTGACCGGGTTTGCTCCGACTGTCGATATTTGATGGCTGTTCACCTTTCCGGACTCATTCTGCCGGGCGTCAGTCCGGCGGGAGAGGGAAGGGCGAACAGCCTGTTTTGATGTCAGCCCGGGATTTTTTTCAGCAGCAGACGGCCGAATTCCGAGCAGGAAACCGTCTGCGCGCCGGGCATGCCGGCGGCGAGATCCGGAGTAACCGTTTTATCGGCAATAACGCTTTTTACGGCCTGTTCCACCAGACGGGCGGCGTCGGCGAAGCCCAGGTGTTCAAGCATCATCGCTCCTGAAAGCAGCAGGCTGCACGGATTGGCGATGTCCTTGCCCGCGGCCGTAGGAGCAGTGCCATGGGTTGCTTCAAAAATAGCCAGAGAGTCAGACATGTTGACGCCGGGAGCCATTCCCAGCCCGCCGACCTGAGCTGCCAGCGCGTCGGAGAGGTAGTCGCCGTTCAGATTGGGGGAAGCAAGAACGCTGTGCTGTTCGGGATGAAGCAGAGCTTCCTGGAACATGGCGTCCGCTATCCTGTCCCGGATGATCACTTTTCCTCTGCTGTTTTCGGGAGTCGCTTCTTTTTCCAGAATGACGGCATCGCCGAATTCCTGCGCCGCTTCATATCCCCAGGTGCGGAAGCCGCCTTCCGTGAATTTCATGATATTGCCTTTATGCACCAGAGTAACGCTGGGCAAGCCGTGGGCAAGCGCGTAGCGGACGGCTCGACGGACAAGCCGTTTGGAGCCTTTTTCCGTCATGGGTTTTATGCCGATTGCCGCTTCCCGGTCGATCTTTGCGCCGAATTCCGATCTTAAAAAATCACCGAGTTTTAAGGCTTCGGGCGAGCCTGCCGCATATTCGATTCCCGCATACACGTCTTCGGTATTTTCCCTGAAGATAACCATGTTCACCCGTTCCGGATGAAGGACAGGAGAACAGGTTCCTTCGATCCAGCGGACAGGGCGGATGCAGGCATAGAGATCAAAGTGTTGACGCAGAGTCACGTTCAGGCTGCGAAAGCCTCCGCCGACGGGTGTTCCGAGGGGACCTTTAATGGCGACTTCGGCATTCTCGAGAGCCTTCAGGGTAGCCTGAGGCAGAAGCTCGCCCGTTGCCGCCAGAGCCTTTTCTCCTGCGAGCAGTTCCGTCCATTCCAGAGATTCCGACATATGAGCCATGGCGGCGTCCAGTACCGGACGGGCTACTTTCCATATTTCGGGCCCTATGCCGTCTCCTTCAATCCAGTAGACCTTTTTCATTGCGTTCTCCGTTACGTTTTGGGATCTTGTTGCAAAAAGTCAGATGAGGCTGAGTTGTTTTGCCTCCGGCGGAATGTTTTTTTCAGCATACCTGCCAGCCATTTTTCTGTGATGGGCGGGCATGGCCAGGGTGGAAAGTTCAGAACGATTGACGATCATTCCGCTTTCCTGTTCAGAAAGACGCTGCCAGCAGTCGTCCGGACACGTCAATTCATAAAATGTGGCGCGGAGCTTATGTTTCGTATAGTTGTGCCGTACGGTTCCCACGCATTTCATGCCTGAAGCACGGACGCCGAATTTTTCGCGAAGCATGTCCTGAACAGCTTTTTCAGACGATGTTTCCGCCGTATATTCCGTGCCGGGAAACTCCCACAGACCTCCCCACAAGCCCTCCGCCGCTCTCTTCACCAGAAACACGTTTTCCTTGTTCATCAGAATGGCATGAACGGCAAGAACGGCAATACGCTCCGGTTTTTGCTCCGGAACCGGACGTTCATGTTCGAGGCCGAGCCGGCGGCTTTCACAGAAGGACTTTATGGGGCAGAAGGAACACTTCGGATTTTTTCCGCAGATCAATGCTCCCAGCTCCATGAGAGCCTGATTGTAAAGCCGTGCCCGTCCCCGCGGAAGCATGAGCATACCCTGCTCGCGTATGATTCCTGTCATGGCCGTAGTTCGCGGAGACTCTTCAAGGTTCAGAAGACGTGCGAAAACCCGTTCCACATTCGCATCTATGCACAGCACATCCTGATTGAAGGCAATGGAAAGGATCGCTGCAACCGTATAGTCGCCCAGCCCCGGAAGGCTGCCCAGTGCTTCAGGCGTGTCCGGCAGTTTTCCCCCATACTGCTCCATGATGATGTTTGCGGCTTTTTGTATAAAACGCGCGCGGCGGTAATAGCCAAGCCCCTCCCATGCGTGCAGGACATCTTCTTCCGAGGCGGCCGCAACGGCGGCAATATCGGGAAAGCGTTCCATCCAGTTCTGGAAATAGCGAACCCCGCGTTCCATCTGGGTCTGCTGAAGCATGATCTCCGAGATCCATACTTCGTACGGATGATAGGTCGTTCTCCATGGCAATGGACGCATGGCATGCGCAAACCAGTCAAGCAGGGCTGCGGCACACTGCGGGGCTTCGTTGTTGTCGAAGAGTTTCATGGAGCAAAGATACCATTCCTGAAGGGATAGTACAAGCTATGGAAATATTTGAAAAAAAATGGAACACAAATACAGAAAAAGGGCTATGATCACTATCATAGCCCTTCAAAATTCTGGTCGGGATGAGAGGGTTTGAACCTCCGACCCCCTGAACCCCATTCAGGTGCGCTCCCAGGCTGCGCTACATCCCGACTCTTTTCTACCGAATCAATGGAGCCCATGTGCAGAATTGAACTGCAGACCTCATCCTTACCAAGGATGTGCTCTACCTACTGAGCTACATGGGCGTTCCTCATCGGCGAAGTGGATATTTAGCAGGAGGGAGGTGTGTCGTCAAGCAAAAAATAATAAATTTTTAAAATTTCTGTTTCTTATTTTGCATTAATTTATTTTGTATAAATTTTTCAGCATGTTGCCGTAATAAGCTCAACTCTTTGACCGTCATGCCGGCTCCCTGGTAAAGCCGGTTCCGCAGGCTGGGAGGGTAAATGTCCTGTGCCGTATGTGCGCTGCTGCCCGGAAGAAGCGTGCAGCCGAAACGTCTGGCCATAGCTATCAGGTGCGCATTGGCAAAGGCATGACGCGGAGCGGAGGACAGCTCCAGAGCCACGCCGCGTTCGGCGGCATAGGAGGCGGCCGTTTCGTCAATAAGTCCGGGATGTGCCAGAATATCCGCACCGGCGTCTATGGCGGCGAAATTTGTCCCTTCGGCAACAGGTTCAAGAAGGGTTTCCCCATGAACGAGGACGATATCGGCACCGGAACTGCGCATGTTCTTCACGGCCTGAGGCAGAAGCGCAGGAGGAATATGAACAAGTTCGACGCCCAGAAGGGCTTCCATATTCGTGTGCAGGCCCAGTTTTTTTATGTCGTCGCTCAACGGGGTCAAATCGTGAATGTCGAGTCCGCCGTGACGCAGAATCAGGGCGGCTGCACGGTAGCCGTTCAGCGAGGCAAATCGCAAGGCTTCCCCTGCCGACAGCCCGGAGGACTGCGGAGCAGAGGAAGCCGTTATGTGAATATGAACGTCGATCATGCCTTCAGCTTGCGTCTGTCCAGCACGCGCACGGCCTTTCCTTCGGAGCGATCGATGGTGCGCGGTTCCACAAGACGAACCTTGGTGCTGATCCCGAGGAATTCCTTGATGGTCTTCTGGACGGACTGTTCCCGTCTTTGCAGATCCCGCACGGTATCGGAGAAGTTGAGGCCGGAAACTTCCACCTGAACTTCCATGGTATCCAGCGTGCCTTCCCGATCCACAATAATCTGATAGTGCGGGGAAAGTCCTTCCGTCTCCAGAAGGATGCTTTCGATTTGCGAAGGATAAACGTTCACTCCGCGGATGATGAGCATATCGTCCGTGCGTCCGGTGAAGCGTTTCAGACGGGCGAAGGTGCGTCCGCAGGCGCAGGGCGTATAATTCAGACTGGTAATGTCGCGCGTGCGGTAACGCAGAAGGGGGATTCCTTCTTTTGTCAGCGTCGTGATGACCAGTTCGCCGGTTTCTCCTTCCGGAAGCACTTCCCCCGTGTCGGGATTGATGATTTCCGGCAGGAAGTGGTCTTCCTGAACATGCAGACCGTTGCGTGCGGTTGCGCATTCGATGGCAACTCCCGGCCCCATGACTTCGGACAGTCCGTAAATATCTATAGCGGTAATGCCCATCTTCTGTTCGACGTCGTGGCGCATTTCCTCCGTCCACGGTTCGGCCCCGAAGACGCCCACACGAAGGGGAAGGTCTCTGAAGTCAATGCCCTGCTCGACGGCGGCATCATAGAGATGAAGGGCATAGGAGGGGGTGCAGCATATGCCGGTCGCGCCGAAATCGCGGATAAGCTGAGCCTGGCGTTTCGTGGAGCCGCCGGATGCCGGTATGGCCGTTGCGCCGAGACGTTCCGCCCCGTAATGGGCGCCCAGTCCTCCGGTGAACAGCCCGTAGCCGAACGCCACATGAATGAAGTCGCTGGATGTGAGACCGGCCATGGCCAGTCCTCTGGCTACGCAGTCCGACCAGTTGTCGATATCGCGCCGGGTATATCCCACGACTGTGGCCTTGCCGGTGGTTCCGCTCGAGGCATGCAGACGGACAATGTTTTCGCGGGGCATGGCGAAGAGTCCGAAGGGAAAATTATTGCGCAGATCCTGCTTTTCCGTAAAGGGCAGGAGGCGGATGTCGCGGAGCGTCTTGATATGATCGGGGCTTATGCCGCGTTCGTCGAAACGGCGACGGTAAAAGGGGACATTGGCATAAAGTTTTCGGCAAAGAGCCTGAAGGCGTCGCGTTTGCAGAACTTCCAGCTCTTCTCTGGGAAGCGTTTCAATGTCGGGTTGGAACATCATGGAAGACTCCCTCGGTTCGTCGGTTCAGCTCTTGAAAGCTGGGAAGATGATGAATGTGCCGAACAGCATTCCATTGCATCCCGGCTTTGTCAAATGCTGTCTGCCCGCCGTTTTCGTCCATTTGCGCCATGCCGGGGAATGCGCTACAAGGACTGCGGAAAGGGAAAGAGGAGATACGGTCGTCGCTGTTCCCGAAAACGCATGCCTTTTTCGGAACAGGGCGGCGTGAAAACGGCTGATATGAGCTGAATATGGTGAGGAATACATGGAGAAAAAAAACATATATTCGACAATGAGCGCGCAGGAAAAGGCCGGGATAATCCGGAGCTGGCTGGAAGAACACCATGCCCGCGACGCAGTTTTTTTTGATTTGCAGGGAGCGAATCCCCTGGCGGAGGTTATGGCTCTTGCCACGGCGACATCCGTGCGTCATGCGCGCAGTCTGGCGGATGGAATTCTGGAACTGTGCCGGGAACATAATTTTGAATTCCTGCGGATGGAAGGATATCAGGCCGGACTCTGGATACTCGTTGATTTGAATGATATCATTATACATATCATGCAGGAAGCGGAGCGGAATCTCTATCATCTGGAAAGTCTGTGGCGGGATGCGGAACCCCTGCCGGATGAACGGCATTCCTGAATTGAAATCGGCCGGTGGATCATGAAATCTGTAAAACCTCTCCTGTTGCTTATTCTTGACGGCTTCGGTCTGGCTCCTGCCGGCCCCGGAAACGCCATATCTCTCGCTCATACGCCGACTTTGGACAGACTCCTCGCTCTGCCGGGAGTCACTTCCCTTGCCGCTTCCGCCCTGGACGTCGGGCTGCCCGAAGGCTTTATAGGAAACTCTGAAGTAGGGCATCTGAATATCGGAGCGGGAAGAATTGTCTATCAGGATATGACCCGTATCGATCTGTCCATTAAAGACGGTTCTTTTTTCAAAAATCAGACGATACTGGAGTTGTGTTCCGCGGTCCGTTCCCGGGGCGGGCGTCTCCATTTCATGGGCCTGCTTTCCGACGGCGGCGTTCACAGCCATATACGGCATCTGGAAGCCCTGCTGAAACTGGCGCACGAACAGGGCGTTCCTGCTCTGGTACATGCTTTTACCGACGGACGCGACACTTCTCCCTGCGGCGGGGCCGCCTATGTGGAACAGCTTCAGGCCATACTGGAGAAGGAAGGCGGACGGCTTGCCACCCTGTGCGGACGTTATTACGCCATGGATCGGGATAAACGCTGGGATCGCGTCAACGTCGCGTGGGATCTGCTGCTGCGGGGAAAAGGTGAGGAGACGAGCGATCCGGCCGCGGCCCTGCGCGCCGAATATGCCCGGGGTACTACGGACGAGTTCATAACTCCCCGAAGAATGCTTCCTGCGGACGAGTCCGTCATACTCCCCGGCGACGGCATATTCTTCTTTAATTTCCGGGCGGATCGCGCGCGGGAACTGGCTCATGCGTTCCTGGATGAAGATTTTGACGCCTTTGAAAGAGGTGCGCGGCCGGATCTGGCAGGCTTCTCTTCCATGGTTTCCTATGACGCATCCCTGCATTATCCCGTAGCCTTTAAAAAGGAAAATCTCTCCCGGACGCTGGGAGAGGTGATTTCGCAAAACGGCCTGCGCCAGCTGCGCATTGCGGAAACTGAAAAATATGCGCATGTGACCTATTTTTTCAATGGCGGCAGGGAACAGCCCTTTGAGGGGGAAGAACGCATTCTTGTCGAGTCTCCGCGCGATGTTCCTACCTATGATCTCAAGCCGGCCATGAGCGCTCCGGAGGTGACGGAGCGTCTGCTTGAGGCCTGGAACGGTAAAAAGTACGACTTTTTCGTCTGCAATCTGGCCAACCCCGATATGGTGGGGCATACGGGCGTGTTGAGCGCGGCTGTGGAGGCCTGCGAAGTCGTCGACGCCTGCGTTTCCCGTCTGGAGCAGGCCGTATCCGCTGCGGGCGGTCGCCTGGTAATCACGGCCGATCACGGCAATGTCGAACGGATGCTCGACGATGAAGGAAAGCCGCAGACCGCGCATACCATGAATCGTACGCCGCTCATCGTGCTTGAAGGCGGGCAGAGCCTGCCCCTGCTTGATGACGGGCGTTTGAGCGATATTGCTCCGACTCTTCTTGAATTGTACGGCCTTTCCAAACCGGAAGCCATGACCGGACGTTCGCTGCTGGCGCACGTTCAAGGATAACAGCATATGTCACAGCGTCCTGTACAACCCGTTCAGCCACATGGGATGGAGTTTCTTTTTTTCTATCGCTGTCCGCACTGCGCGCATCAGGTTGCGCTCATTTCTCCCCTGCAGCCCGCCATGGCGCAATGCGACGCATGCGGAAAAACCTTTCCCGTTGTGCCTGTCGATGTGCGAAGCATACAATATGTCAGACTCATGTTCGCAAACGGAAAAGCTGCTGCGGATTCCGATTTTATTTGACATAAATCTCAATAAGCCGCATTGCCGCAATATCGTCTGCAAAATCTCGCAGATGGGAATACTGCAATAGATAGACAAGAAGAAAGGCAGAATCGCAGGCATAGCTTGCGTTCTGCCTTTTCTTTTATCTGATAAACATTTTGGGACTGCAAACTTCATGCGCCCGTTTCATATTTTTCTGAAGGACGCTTTCGGCAAGCCTGATTCAGAGGGTAGCCTGTTGTTCGAGTCTTATCAGTGCCCTTCCAGCGTCTTTTTGCCGGTGAACAGTCGGAATGGGGCGGTCAGAACATTTCCGACAAGTTCGAGGGTGGAAGATCCGATATTGCCTAGCGTACCTGTGACTGCGCCTATGATCTGGTAGGAGGTTTCCGGCTGCTCAATTTTTCCTCTGATCTGAATGGGGATTTCCGGAACGCCGAGCAGAGTGGCTTTTGCATCGGCAGAAATGAGATGCGTGGTCAGGTTTAATGTCCCTGTCCCCTGTACGGTAAGAGCCGGCCCTTTCAGGAGAAAGTTTTTACTTTCGGCAATTCCTTGATTGATGGTGCCCGA
This sequence comes from Candidatus Mailhella merdavium, assembly GCA_019119045.1. Classification (GTDB taxonomy): domain Bacteria; phylum Desulfobacterota; class Desulfovibrionia; order Desulfovibrionales; family Desulfovibrionaceae; genus Mailhella; species Mailhella merdavium. Next base: position 19,682 of record DWXS01000054.1, read on the forward strand.
TGCGGAAAGAGCATCGAAAAATGTGCGTGTCCCCTGCGCGTCCGTTTCAGGTGAGAGACGGCTGTCGGAGGGGGAGGCAGTCGTTTGCGACGAGTTTTTTTCCGTGACTGCCTGACCAAAATATCCTTTTTTGATGGAAAAGCCCCAGGTTCCGTTCAGCTTGTCCAGTGCGTCGCTCCAGCGGGTCATTTTGGTGAGCAATTTTAATTGAAGCGTTCCCGTACCGGCAATAAGCGTTTCCTGCTTCCGTGCGGAACTGAGAGCAAGGGCGTCGACGTCGTTCAGCAGCAGTTGAAAGCGCGTATCCAGTTCAGACGCTCTTCCTTCAATCTTGCCGTGCAGGGCTCCCCTCAGTTTGCCGGAGCCTGGCAGAGAAGCGGTGATGTCGCCTATGACCAAAGAGCCTTCAGATAAGGAGAGCGGTACGATGACATTATACAGCGGCGTTGAAAAGAGACTCAGCTCCGATGCCCGCAGCGTCATGTTCACATCATACGTCTTCAGAAATTCAAGGGGAAGGGATTGCGGCTTTTTCGAGGGCATCCCCTGCGGCAGGTAGGAAGAAAGATTCAGGTGGCCGATGTTCAGCTCTCCCCGGAGACTGTTTCCGGGGGAGGGGTGCCAGTCCAGTGTCCCGGAAAAAGGAACGTCATCCAGACTGCCCTTGAGATTTTTTAAGGACAGGCGGCCCTGATTCAGCGTCATATGAGTCTGAAGCCGGGCTTTGCTGAAGGCAGAGGAATCTTCTGTCGTCGGCAGGGGGTATCCCAGAGATGAGGCCAGCCTGCGCAGCTTTGCAACGGAAAAGACAAGATCGGCATTGATATTGGGGCTGTCGCCGCTGCCGTTCAGACGTGCGTTTCCGGTGACGAGCGCGCCCGGGAGGTTCAGACGGATTTTTTCACCTTTGATGACGCTGTCATGGGTATTAAAGCCGATCTCGCCTTCTCCGGAAATTTTCAGCAATGGGGATCTGCGGGCGGAATCTGCCGCATAAAGGATACCTTTGGGGTATTCCACGGAAAACGATGTTTTCTGAGGAGCCATGCGTAAAGACGGTTCTCCGGCCAGACCGAGCGTCATGACGGCGTTCGTTCCGGCAGACAGAATCCAGGCCGGTGTTTTGAGCGCAAGAGCCCACTTGCCGGTAAAATCGGCTTCATCAGGTACTTTTCCGTTATCTTTCCGTTTGCTTTTCATCCCTCGGGGACTGCTGTCCAGAGTCAGCTCGGAAAACGACAGACGCCTGCCGTTTTGTCCGGCAATAAATCCGTTTGTAAGGCGGATGCCGATGTTGCCGTTGATAGTTTCCAGTCTTTCCTGCGGACTGTCTCCTTTAAAGGAAAGATCCGCCGTCAGTCTGCCCGTGCCTCCCGCGGCGGAAAATCCTGCCAGAGAGCGCAGGGGCGGTTGTACGTCGACATTCTGCGCCCCGGCCACGATACGACATATATCGTCGATGTGAACGCGGGCTTTTGCCTTACCTCCGTACAGGCTGTCCGACGCAATGGTCAGCAAGGAGCCGAAACCGGCGTCACGGGGAGCGGGGGCCGCGGGATCGGCTTCCGGCATGGCGTTCAGAGAGGCTCCCTGCGCCGGCGTGATAAGACAGGATACCTGTTCCGCATGTATATCATGAAGATTGGCACGTTCCGCCTGAAGCAGAATTTTATAGCCCACGGGCGCAGGCGTATCATCGTCGTCAAGCGGAATGGCCGGGGGGGGCAGATCGGGCGGAAGAACTCCGCCGTTCTGCTTTCTGGAGGCGACAAGCTCGGGAAAAAGACGGGCCAGATCCACCTGAGGGATTGTTCCGCTGATGGTGACGTCGGGTCGGGAAAAATCGGCGCAGGAGCCTTGTCCCGTGAGCGTCATACCTGCGCTGCGGGCCGTAAGCCGAGGCACGGTAACGCCTTTGGGCGTCAATATGAACTCCAGTGTGCCCGTAATATGATCGAGGGCGAGTTGCAGACCTGCCGGCATGGCCTGAGCAAATCCGAACCAGCGGGGAAGGCTGAACTGTTCTACCTCCAGCGTCCCTTTCAGTTCGGGATTCAGACTCGTCAGACCGGAAAGCGTACCGTTCAGCACCCCCTTGTCCCGATCGAATTCGATGCACATGTTGCTGATTTCGAGGCAGTCAGGAGTTGAGCCGGCAAAGGGTATGCTTAACGAGAGCGGGGTAAGGTGACCGTTCATGGGAAAAATGGACTGCATTTCCAGTGTGCCGGAACTGTCGAACACGTTCCCATACGGATTGAAGGATACGCTTGCCCCGAGACTGAAACGGGCAGGTTCGGGCAGAGGGAAGTATCGGTACGGATCGGCAATGGGATGTCCGAAGGCCTTGTCAAGAGAATCCAGCTGCGCGTCGAGCGACAGATGCAGAGCGGCAGAAAGAGTCGCGTCTCTGCGGAAATCGATATCGTCGGCGATTAATCGGATATGTTCCAGTATTGCGGTAACATCGCCGCCGCAGTCGATATCTGCTCGCCTCACCTGGAGATCGGCAAGCCCCCGCCGCAGGCCCGGCCAGGTCGCCTCGAGCGTAATGCCCGTCAGGGACAGGCGGCGCAGCCCGTTTTCTTCCCGGACACTCACGGTTCCGTTTTCCAGTTCAACGCGCATTCCCGAAACTGCGGAAAACCACGAAGGCCTGATGTCCGACGGACTGTCCGATCCCTCTCCTCCGGGAGAAGACGGTATGCCCCGGACGGTTTCCGGCTGCTTTTTCCAGACAAAATCGATAACCGGTGAAACAAGCCTTACGTTTTTGACGACCGGTTCAAGGCGCAGGAGAGAGAGCCAGCTGAGTTCCGCAAGGCAATATTCCGCTCTTATCGCAATATCGTGGCCGCTTTCCGGGTGCAGTTCCAGCCCGTAAATTTTTACGCCTGCTCCGGGAAAGATGCTGATGGAAAGGCGTCTGATGGTCGGGTTCATTCCCGTGGAGTCGTGGATGAGGTCGGATACGGTTTTTCCGATGCGCGCCGGCTGAAGATATTTGAGATAAAAAACATCCGCTGCGGCAAGGAATATGCCCCAGATAAGAAGCAGAACCATGCCGGGCCGTATTCGCATCATATCTCCTCTTGACGCCATGGGGGACTTTTCGTACCGCTTGATGAGCCATATCCTCTTGAGGCTCTTTCCGGTTCCCATGATACGGAACTCGGCCTTCTGGAACAAGCGTTCGAATTGCCGTTTCATTATTTTTTGTTGTGGAGAATTTCATGAATCTTTTCATTCTGCCCATGCTTTCCGTGCTGCTGTTCTGGTGTGCGGCCTGTACGGCTCTCCCGTTTCTTGTACTCCGGGACAGAAGACTTGCCCGTCTCCGAAAGAGGGCCATATTCGACAAGAGGGCAACCCAGCTTTCAGGCCTCTGCGCTCTCATGTCCATACTTTGGGGCGCGGCTCTTTGCGCGGACGCCTATTTTCATGGGAGGATGGATTCTGTTGCCTCGACCCTGAGTCGTCCCCTCTGGCTGATTTTTGTCGGCGGCGAATGTCTTGCCGCTGTTCTGGTTCTGTGTTCCTTTCTGGCCGGGAAACGACGTATTCCCGTTTTCGTCGGCGCTCTGCTGGGTGGATGTGCAGCCGTGTGTTCCTATCTGATCTTCATCCTTCTTCTCTGGAGCTTTTTGCGCGGCGAGGCCCTGCCCGGCAACAGTCTCCTGCCTTCCGCTCCGGGAGACCCCTTCCCGGCAGAGCAGTTGATCCGCCAGATGATCGAATGGTTTGCGGCCGTTCCCGTCCGGGAAGATTGGGCCCTTTCCGGTCTGGCCTTGGGCTTCTTCTGCTTTTTGCCGCCGGTTGCAGCATATATGTGCGCGCTTCTCTGGTATCTTCTCCGGCGGGGAGTGGATGATTTCGGGCGTGATTATTATCTTTTTGCCGTTGGAGGAGGGGCCAGACGCGCTGCCTGGAGCGGCGCGCTGCTTCTTCCCTTCGCAGCGGTGCTGTTGTGGGTGACCCCGCCTTTTGCGGCGGAAGTCATAAACTCCCTGCCTTTCGGAACCTTGAAACCCGAGCAGATGGCCTTGCTTTATAATATATTGCCGCTTTGTCTGCCTCTGGCAGTATTCTGCTGCTACCTTCCCTGTCGTTTCTCATCGCCTTTGCGCGGAAAAAGTCTTATGGTTCTGGCTCCATGCTTTCTTCTTGCAGGAATATTCGTCATGCTGGTCAGGCTATGGGGATAAAAGTCGGGAGAACATGCCTGAATTTCCGGGGGCTGGAGCGCATTGCCTTTTATGATATTAGGAAGTAAATTGCTTGCCTGTCGTCCGTCGAATCGCTTCGACGGGCGTTTTTCGGCTGATACCGCGGCAGTACCGCATAATGTCATACAGGCTGTTGTCTGTATTGTATGGCCTGTTCTTGCCTGTCCTGGGGGGGCAGTATGTATAAGGTGTTGAAGTTTTTATCCGCATGTTCTCTGGCTCTGGTCTTTTTTCTTGCCGGAGGAGGTGTGATGCGCGCACGCAGTGCGGATGCCGATTATGACGCACTGAAACGCTTCAGTCAGGTTCTCGACATGGTGGAACAGTACTATGTCCGGGACGTGGATCAGAAGGATCTCATCGACGGCGCGCTTAAAGGAATGCTTCAGGGGCTCGATCCTCATTCCACGCTGCTTTCCACCAAGGAATTTCAGGAAATGCAGGAAAGCACCAACGGCGAATTCTTCGGCGTCGGCGTGGAAATCACCATGGAAAACGGGCAGGTTCTGGTCGTCGCTCCCATTGAGGATACGCCCGGATATAAGGCAGGTCTGCGTTCCGGGGACATCATCATGGCCGTGGACGGTCAGTACACCATGGAAATGACTCTGTCCGAAGCGTCAAGCAAAATGCGCGGCAAAAGGGGAACGGAAGTCGAGCTGCTTGTTCTTCACAAGGGGGAACAGCGTCCCGTGACCATGCGCATCAAGCGGGATGCCATTCCGGTGATCAGCGTCAAATCCAGAGAGCTGGAACCCGGCTATCACTGGATTCGCCTGACCCGCTTCAGCAGCCGTACCACACAGGAATTGCTGGACGCGCTCAAGGATGCGAAAAAGGCAGGAGATATCAAGGGGATCGTCCTTGATCTGCGGAACAACCCCGGCGGCTTGCTGGATCAGAGCATCAGCGTTTCCGATGTCTTCCTGAAAGACGGCGTGATTGTTTCCATCCGTGGAAGAGAAGAGGGCAATTCCCGCAGTTATTCCGCCGGAGTCCAGGCGGATGATGTGGATGCTCCTCTTGTGGTGCTGGTCAATGCCGGAACGGCGTCCGCAGCAGAAATTGTTGCAGGGGCCCTGCGCGATCAGAAGCGCGCGCTGATTCTGGGTGAACGCACCTTCGGCAAGGGGTCGGTTCAGAATATCATTCCCCTGCCGGACGGAACGGGTCTCAAGCTGACCATTGCCCTGTATTACACCCCTTCAGGAAAATCCATTCAGGCCGAAGGGATTGTCCCTGATTTTGAACTCGCCTGGGAAGCTCCCCGGCAGCAGGACGACAATGCGCTCTCTTTGAGAGAGCAGGATCTGAGCCGCCATCTGGAACTGTCCGGCAAGGAGGCTCCGGCGGGGAAAAAGGCCTCCGAAGAGAAAAAGGACGAGGAAACCGAGCAGATTCTTGCCCGCGATAACCAGTTGCGCATGGCTCTTCAGTTCGTCAAGACTCTTCCCGCCCTGCGTCAGCTGCGCTGATTTCCGGTTCTGAGCGACATATGAAATGGAAAGAGGAAGGAGCTTCTCAACGTTCGCCGCGTTGGAAGCCCTCCTCTTTTTTTATTTCGCTGCGCCTTCTGCGGATACTGGCCGGACTCGTGGTTGCCGTTTCCTCAATCGGTCTGCTTTCCACCTTCTTTTGGGGAAATATGGCCAGCGATACGGAAAAGGAAATACCGGAAAGCGTCAGGGCATTGCATGAAGGGCCGAGAACGCTGTCCGGCTACAGCGATCCCCATGAGCTGGACGCACTGTCCGGAAGGCTTGCAAGAGATCTGGCGGATCGGGTACGTTTCGGGGAAATTAATCCTGCCCGTCTCGAACTTCAGAAGAAAGAAGCAGAGGCGGAAAATGCCCCGGAATCTCCTGACGAGACGCAGGAAAAATCCGCTGTCGAAACAACGCCGCCGTCCTCACTGCTTGTTATCGTCATTGACGATCTCGGGGAAAATCTGAGCGTTATCAAGAGCCTGATACGACTGCCCTATCCGGTCACGCTGGCAATCTGGCCGGGAGCGAGCCACGCCGCCCGGGCCGCCGAAACGGCCCATGCCGCAGGTAGAAAAATTCTGGTACACATGCCGATGCAGCCCCGCGACTCCAGGCATACAATGGGTGCGTTCGGTCTGAGCGTCGGCATGGCGGAAAAACGTCTTTCTTCCTATTTGCGGGAGTCTCTGTCCCGCGTGCCTCATGCTGTGGGAATCAATAATCATATGGGGTCGCGCTTCACCTCGGATGAGGCTTCAGTAAACCTGTTCTGCCGGGAGCTGGCAGTGCAGGCGCCGGGCTTCTTTGTTCTGGACAGCTTGACCCTCGATACATCCGTCCTTTATGAACAGGCGAAAAAGTATGGCTTTACCGCGTTCCGTCGGGATGTATTTCTCGATGAAACGCAAAATAAGAAGGAAGTCCTTCGCCAGCTGGATAAGGCTGCGGAACTGGCCGGAAAAAACGGAATGGCCGTTGCCATCGGCCATCCCTACCCGACAACGCTTGCAGCCCTTGCCTCCTGGAAAGGCTATCGCAATCCGGAAATATCCGTTGGGGATTTTCCCGTGTCTGCTTCTTCCCTCTCAGAACATTCTTCAACCTCTCAATGACGGTAAGGAGGATCACATGATTGAACGTACGTTTTCCATTATCAAACCCGACGCCGTGGCCCGCAATCTGACCGGTGAAATTCTGGCCATGATTCAGGGACATGGGCTGAAAATCAAAGCCATGAAGATGATCCGCATGACGCCCGAACAGGCGGAAGGCTTCTATGCCGTTCACAAGGAAAAGCCTTTTTTCCAGAGCCTGGTGAAGTATATGACGTCCGGCCCGGTGGTGTGTTCCATTCTTGAAGGAGAAGACGCCATTCGTCGTTATCGCGAACTCATGGGAGCCACCAATCCCGCCAACGCCGCAGAGGGGACGATCCGTAAAAAGTATGCGGAAAGTCTTGAGGCGAATTCCGTACACGGATCCGACGCGCCGGAAACGGCCGCCTATGAAATGTCCTATTTCTTCAACGCTCTGGAGATTGTGGGATGACCGCTTCTTCCCACGAGATGGGAGAAAAATCCCTCTCATCCGGCCCGTCCATAGGGTGTATAGGTTGCGGAAATATGGGAGGAGCGGTTTTGCGCGGGCTGTGCGCGCACGCCTCCCTGAAGCTTTTCGGGCATGATCATACCCGAGCGAAGGTGGAGTCTCTGAATCCCGCAGATGCGCCCGGGCGCATAGCCTGGGTAGATACTCCGGAAGAACTGGCCCGGATGTCCGATATCGTGATTCTTGCGGTCAAGCCGTACCAGATGGCTGACATGCTGAAGCAGATACAGCCCTGTCTCGGCACCGACAAAATTGTCGTATCGCTTGCGGCGGCAGTCTCTCTCGATGAGCTGAAACAGGGCGTTCAGGGGATATGCCCCGTTTCCAGACTGATGCCGAATCTTCCTGCCCGGGTGGGCAAAGGCGTGTTCGCGCTCTGTCTTGACGACGAAAAGCTGAAGGATGCGCAGAAAGTTCTGCTGCAGGAGCTGTTTCGTGTCATGGGGCTGGTGCTGATCCTGCCGGACGGCAAGTTTTCAGCCTTTTCGTCCGTTGCGGGATGCGGGCCTGCCTTTGTCTGTCTTTTTATGGAAGGCATGGAGAACGCTGCAGTTTCTCTTGGCTTTCGAGCCGATCAGGCGCGGGAACTCGTCGCGGCGACAGTAGAGGGAACCGCAGCTCTGGCCTTGCAGGGGGGGCTTGGCTTTGCCGACCTGCGCCGGCAGGTCTGTTCTCCTGGTGGAACAACCATTTATGGCGTAAACCACATGGAAAGAACGGCCGTTCGCGGGCATGTGACGGACGGCGTGCTTGCGGCCATGCGACGGGATGAAGAATTATCCGGAAAATAACCTTTCTGCCCGACCTCCGCGCCGAGGTCGGGTATATTGAAAGAAGCTTTTCGGCGTTCGCTGTTTTTTGCTCATAATCACGAGGATTGTGTGAACATCGTCTTTATCAACTACAGTCTGTATGGTGGCTGTTCCGGAGTGCATATCCATTTCCTTGCCAATGCGCTTCAGGACAGGGGGCATCGCTGCTTTGTCGCCTTGCCTGTCGAAGAGGATGATCCTTATTATTTTGGAACTCCGCGATACACTTTTCTTTCGGTAGATGATGCCATCATTTTGCTGAAGGGAAATGCTCCTCTGCTTAAAGACGCTGTTTTTCATGCCTGGACGCCGCGGGAAATTTCCCGAAGGCTGACAACCGGTCTGGCTCGTCTGGCAAGAAGACCGTATTTCGTTCATCTTGAGGACAACGAAGAGTACATACTGGAAAGTCTGCATCACAAACCTTTTGCGCAGTTGGAGCAGGAAGCCAGGGAAGGGTCGCTCGTCTGCAACGACGCCTTCATCCACCCCTTACGCTATCGTGAATTTCTTGGAGGCGCGGCGGGAGTTACCTGCATCATCAAGGCATTGACGCGTTTTGTTCCCGAAGGCGTACCCACACAGGTATTCTGGCCTTCATGCGAAGAGGCCTTTTTCCGTATTCCTTTTTCCCACAATAAAAAGGTAAGACAGCAGCTCGGTCTGAGGGATGACGAAACCGTACTGGTGTATCCCGGGGCCGTTCATGCGGCAAATGCGCCGATTATCGATGAGCTTTTCCGCGCGCTGCCCCTGCTTGCAGAGCAGGGCTATCCGGTTCGCCTGGTTCGCTGCGGTTTCGACAAAGATGAATTATTGTCTCCTGAGGCGCTGGAAGCGCGTTCTCGCTGGGGAATTCAGGCCGGCCATGTTGCAGCCAAGGAACTGCCCCATCTGATCGGTGCGGCGGATATTCTCGTGCAACCCGGTATGCCCGGCCCCTTCGACGATTGTCGCTTTCCTTCCAAGCTGACGTTTTTCCTGGCCAGCGGAAGGCCTGTCATTACGGCTCCTACCAATATAGGAAAGCTGCTGCGTGATGGAGAACACTGCCTTTATCTGCATGACTCTTCCGCAGGCGATATTGCCGCGCAGATACGTCGTTTGATGGAAAATCGCGATCTGGCCCGCAGAATCGGAGAAAACGGACGCGCTTTCGCCCGTCAGCACTTCAGTTGGGAACGGGCGGCCGCCGCAGTGGAATCGTTTTATCTGAAATGGGGTTTTCCTCATGGAAAATAGCTGTCGTCCCGTATATGAAGCAATGCAGATACGAAATTCATACAGATATGTTGTCTCATATGCGGACTTCCCAAACATCCCTTCAGAAGAGACACTGACATCTGCTCCCTGTCCGGACAGGATATTTTCAACAATGTCGCATAAGATATGAACGTTTTTCTGCATGTACGGCTTCATCATGTCTGTGTTGAAACGAACAACTTCATGTGCCGGGCGCATGAGCAGAATCGGTACAATTTTCCGTATGTCAGGAAAATGAGCATCGGATTGCAGGAGTCGCAGTCATGACAATGCCGGATCGCCGATTACTGCTGCATGTCAACTGGGGGCTTGTCGTCTCGTTCATACTTCTTTTTGCTGTGGGGAGCGTCAATCTCTATTCAGCAAGCAGCATCCGTATGGAAGACGGCATATTCCTGTCTTCCTTCTATCAGAAGCAGCTTATCTGGGGGATCATGGGGCTGGGCTTCATGCTGCTCCTCATGTGTCTGGATTATCGGCACATTGAACGTCTGGCCGTGCCCTTTTATCTCATTGTCATTCTGCTGCTTTGCCTGGTTCCCGTTGCGGGGAAAACCGTATACGGGGCGAAACGCTGGCTTGATTTCGGCGTGTTCAGCCTGCAACCCGGGGAACTGGCCAAGTTCGCCGTGCTTATCCTGGGGGCAAAAGTGCTTGCGAAGAGCGGCGAGGCTCTGGACTGGCTTTCTCTGTTCAAAATTCTGGGCATAGGTCTGCTGCCTTTTGCCCTCATCGTACAACAGCCCGATCTTGGTACCGGTCTGACGGTCATGGCTCTGCTCGGCGGAATGGTACTGTTCCATGGGGTACAGTGGCGAGTCCTTCGCGTTTGTCTGCTGCTTATTCCGCTCATGCTGCCGGTGGCCTGGTTTGGTCTGCATGATTATCAGCGCGAACGCATCATGACTTTTCTGGACCCGTCGAGAGATCCGCGTGGAGCGGGCTACCATATTATTCAGTCGCAGATAGCCATCGGCTCTGGAGAAATGTTCGGCAAGGGGTTTCAGGGGGGGACGCAAAGCCAGTTACGCTTCCTTCCCGAAAAACATACCGATTTTGCCGTGGCCGTTTTCGGTGAAGAGTGGGGCTTCGTCGGGTGCATGACGCTTATCACGCTGTTTTGTTTTTTTCTTTATGCAATTTACAATACGGTTCGCGATGCCCGCGATCGTTTCGGCAGCACCCTTTGTGCAGGAATATTTTTCTATTTTTTCTGGCAGATTATGGTGAATATCGGCATGGTCGTCGGGCTTATGCCTGTGGTGGGCATTCCTCTGCCCTTCATCAGCTATGGAGGGAGTGCCATGCTGGTCAATTGCGGTCTGCTGGGAATTGTTTTAAGCGTTTCCATGCGTCGCTTTGTGTTCAAGGGATAGGAAAGACAATAAACACCCAAGGAGTATAGTGTGAGCAGGGAAGAAATTAATGCGTTTCTGGGAGCCGGAACTGTTTATCAGGGAAAGCTGACCTTTCAGGGCGCCGTACGGGTAGACGGCGTTTTCAGCGGAGAAATTGTTTCCGATGGTGCGCTCATTGCGGGAAAGGACGCTGTCATTGAAGCCAGGCTTGATGTCGGCGAACTTATTTTATCCGGAACCTTCACCGGTCAGGTCTTTGCCAAAAGAAGGGTCACGGTGCATAAGGGCGGCGTTCTGACCGGTACTGTGGTGAGTCCTGCTCTGGTGGTCGAAGAGGGCGCGGTCATCGAAGGCGATGTTCATATGCGCACAAAGCCGCAGGAAGTTGTGGGAACGGCCGAGCGTGCTGAGGCTCTGCCGGAATAATTGTAAGAGATCTGCATTCCTTTTATATCGTGTTAGTAAAATCACAATCTCATTGCGACAGAAAAAAACGAAACCTTATGTATTTAGTCCGGTTTTTTGTGGAAGAGCTTTGACATTGCATCGTAAAACATGTAGCCTCAGAAGAGGCATACAGCTACAGGCAGAAAAGCACATAAACGTGTAACTGCCCGTGGAGAACGCAACTTTTGCGCGGAGGATGTTCAGAGGTGATCAGTATAGACGTAACGCTTTTTTTTCAGGTAGTGAACTTTCTTGTCACTTTGTTCATCCTGAATGTGCTGATCATTCGCCCCATTCGGGAGGTGCTTGCCCGTCGTCGTGCCCGTAATGAGGCGCTGGCCGGAGAAGCAGGCAATATGCGGTCTGCCGCGGCTCGTAAGCTGGAAGGATATGAAGCCCGTATTCTTCAGGCCAGAGCCCAAATGGCGTCCTTCCGCGATGAAGCCAGAAAGTCGGGAGAAAGCAGCGCCCGCACGCAGCTGGAGCGCGCCGGGGAAACTGCCCGTTCCATTCGGCAGGAGGCAACCGAGCGCACCCACAAGGAGAGCGCGGCAGCACGCGAAGAGCTGGAAGGCCGGGTGGCAGCCTATGCGGAAAGTGCCATCGGCAAAGTGCTGGGTTTGTAACCTGGTAAGAAATTCATAAGGAGAACAGAGTGCGAAAACTTGTGATATCTCTGGCTGCCCTTATGGTACTGCTCTCTGTTTCCGGACAGGCCCTGGCTGCGGAAGAGCATGTGCTTGCATGGGACAATTTTGCGTTGCGCGTTCTGAACGTTATCATTTTTATCGGGATCATCTGGTACGCGGCCGGCGCACTTATCCGGAAATTTTTTGTCGGACATAAGGAAACCGTCGCCTCGGAACTGGCCGAACTCGAACGGTTGAAAAATGAAGCGGCAGAACATCTGGCAGATGTTGAACGGCGCGTTGCCGGTGTGGAACAGGAGTGTGAAAAACTTCTTTCCGAAGGTCGCGCGCAGGCAGAAAGTCTGAAGGCTGCCATTCTGGCCGATGCGGAAAAGCAGGCGGCCAGAATTCTCGAGCAGGCACGTCGCAGCGCGGAGCAGGAAGGCCGGTCTGAACTGGATCGTATTCGTGCCGGTCTTGCCGATGAAATTATCAAGGCCATGGAAGAGGGGCTGACGAAAAGGCTTGGCGAAGCCGAGCATCAGAAGCTCATTGACAAATCACTGACCAAGGTGGTGCTGCAGTGATCGGCAATGTTGTGTCCCGACGTTACGCCTCCGCGCTTTTCGCCCTGGGTAAAGAGGCCGGCGAAAAGGAAATGGAGCGTTACGCTGCCACACTGAATGCCCTGGGCGAAGCTGTGGAAGAGTCTCATGCTCTTGCAGATGTCTTTCGCAATCCCGTACTCAGTGTGGAAGAAAAGAAAAAGGTTGTGCTTGCGCTGCTTGAAGAAGCCGGCGGCGGCACAATGGAACGGCGTTTTTGTGAGCTGCTGGCAGACAAGGGGCGTTTGCCTCTGTTGAGCGCCATTGCTGCCGATTACGGCGCGTTGCTTGATAAAGCAAAAGGTATTTGCCGCGGCGTATTGACCACGGCGATCGAGCTTGAAGCGAAACGCAAAGCGGAGATCAAAACGCAGTTGGAATCGCGAACCGGACGCAAGCTCGAACTTGTCTGGGCGGTAGACCCCGCTATTTTGGGTGGACTGATACTCAAAATGGGTGATATCGTTCTGGATGCGAGTCTGCGTGCGCAGCTCGATAACCTCAGGGAATCCATCAAGAGGGGTGAGTAGGCCATGCACATCAAGGCTGAAGAGATCGGAAAGATCATCGAGGATCAAATCCGCAACTACGATCAGCGCGTGGAAATGAGCGAGACTGGCACTGTACTCTATGTGGGCGACGGTATTGCCCGCGTGTATGGTGTCAATAACGCCATGTCCATGGAACTGCTCGAGTTTCCCGGCGGAGTCATGGGCATGGTGCTCAACCTCGAAGAAGACAATGTCGGCGTTGCCCTGCTTGGCGACGATACGGGCATCAAGGAAGGCGATATTGTCAAACGTACAGGAAAGATTTTCTCTGTGCCGGTGGGCGAAGCGGTCGTAGGGCGCGTCTTGAACCCCCTCGGGCAGCCGCTCGACGGCATGGGACCTGTGGAAACCACGGAAAGTCGTCCCGTTGAACTCAAGGCTCCGGGCCTTATGGCTCGTAAGAGCGTTCACGAACCCATGGTGACGGGTATCAAGGCTATTGACGCCATTACCCCCATTGGACGCGGACAGCGCGAACTGATTATCGGTGACCGTCAGGTCGGTAAGACCGCCGTTTGCGTGGATGCGATTCTTGCCCAGAAGAATACGGACGTTCACTGCTTCTACGTGGCCATCGGTCAGAAAAAGTCGACGGTGGCTCTTGTGGCGGAGACCTTGCGCAAATATGGCGCAATGGAATACACGACCATCATATCCGCCTCTGCTTCGGAACCTGCGCCTCTGCAATACATTGCCGCCTATTCCGGCTGCACCATGGCGGAATACTATCGCGACAATGGCAAGCACGCGCTCATCATTTACGATGACCTGTCCAAACAGGCCGTTGCATATCGCCAGATGTCCCTGCTTCTCCGCCGGCCTCCGGGACGTGAAGCCTTCCCCGGCGACGTGTTTTACCTCCATTCCCGTCTGCTGGAACGGGCGGCGAAGCTGAGCGACGAACTCGGCGCAGGTTCGCTGACGGCCCTTCCTGTTATCGAAACGCAGGCGGGCGACGTCTCCGCGTATATTCCCACCAATGTGATTTCCATTACTGACGGACAGGTGTTCCTTGAGTCCAACCTGTTCAACGCCGGTATCCGGCCCGCCATCAACGTGGGGATTTCCGTTTCCCGTGTGGGTGGGGCTGCTCAGATTAAAGCAATGAAGCAGGTCGCAGGAACGCTGCGTCTGGATCTTGCCCAGTATCGCGAAATGGCGGCGTTCGCTCAGTTCGGTTCCGATCTGGACAAGGCCACCAAGGCTACTCTGGCCCGGGGCGCCCGCATGACGGAACTGCTGAAGCAGCCTCAGTATCAGCCGATGCCGACGGAAGAGCAGGTGGCCTCCATCTTCTCGGCAGCCCGCGGCCATCTGGACGATATTGACGTGGAGCAGGTTCTGCCCTTTGAAAAGGGACTGCTGGAAATGCTCCGCAGTTCTCATCCCGATATTCTTAAGGATATCCGGGAACGCAAAAAGCTGGACGAAGATTTGGAAGCGCGGCTCAACGCTGCGATCGAAGAATTCAAGGCATCCTTCCAGGCCCAGGGGTAATCCATGCCTTCGCTGAAAGATGTAAAACTTCAGATTGCCGGAGTAGGGAAGACGAAGCAGATCACCAGAGCCATGGGGATGGTCGCTTCGTCCAAACTGCGCGGTGCGCAGGCGCGCATTGAACGTTTCCGCCCATATGCGGAAAAGTTTGGGCAAATGCTGGGGGATCTTGCGGCAAGAACAGATGGTGCGGCGCATCCTCTGCTTCAAGTCCACGACAAGCCAAAGATCACGGTGATTCTGCTTGTTTCTTCAGATCGCGGCTTGTGCGGGGGCTTCAATGTCAACCTTATCTCCGCCGCCCAGAAGCTGGCACAAGCTCGGGAGGCAGAAGGCAGAACGGTCAGATTCCTGTGTGTGGGGCGCAAGGCTCGGGACGCCGTACGCAAATCTTCCTGGGAGCTTATTGAGGCCATTCCTGATGTCATGGGCAGCTTTAATTTTCAGCTTGCCGCGCATTTGGGAAATCGCGTCTCTCAGCTCTATACTTCGGGAGATGCGGATGAGGTGTACCTTGTCTATAGTGAATTCGTAAGCATGTCCCGTCAGGTGGCCACCACCATGCCGCTGCTCCCCGTTGTTCCCTCCTGCGGGGAAGAAGACGGGAACACTCCCGGCGCGACGGAATACACCTACGAACCCAAGGTTGAAGTCCTGTTGTCCGAGCTGTTACCGCGTTATGTCAATGTGCAGATTTATCGTGGCCTGTTGGATACCTCGGCCAGTGAAAATGCTGCCCGTATGGCTGCCATGGATAACGCAACACGCAACTGTGATGAGCTGATTGATTCTCTGACGCTCTTGTACAACAAGACTCGTCAGGCATCGATCACCAACGACCTCATGGATATCGTCGGCGGCGCGAATGCGCTGCAAAGTCAGTAGTAGGAGCATCAAGGCATGACAGCTAATACAGGCCAGATTGTACAGGTCATTGGCGCTGTTGTGGACGTGGCCTTTCCGGAAGGGAAGCTCCCCAACATATTCAACGCCCTTGAAATCAAAAATATCAATAACCCTAATGCGCCGGATCTGGTGTGCGAAGTTGCCCAGCATCTGGGGAACAATATCGTCCGCACCATTGCCATGGATGCAACGGACGGTCTTGTTCGCGGCATGAAAGTGGTGGATACCGGCAGTCCCATCATGGCTCCGGTCGGGAAGGCCGCCATTGGACGTATTCTGAACGTCGTCGGCCAGCCTGTGGATGGTCTTGGCCCCATTGAAACGGATAAACGTCTTCCCATTCACCGTCCCGCGCCGTCGTTTACGGATCAGAATACCGACGTTGAACTGCTTGAAACAGGCATCAAGGTCGTGGATTTGCTCATTCCCTTCCCCAAGGGCGGCAAGATCGGCCTCTTTGGCGGCGCCGGTGTGGGCAAGACCGTCGTGCTGATGGAAATGATCAACAACATTGCCAAGCAGCATGGCGGCAACTCCGTATTCGCCGGCGTCGGCGAACGCACCAGAGAAGGGAACGACCTTTATCATGAACTGAAAGAGGCCGGTGTTCTGGAGCGCGCCGTGCTTGTTTACGGGCAGATGAATGAACCCCCCGGAGCGCGTGCCCGTGTGGCTCTGACGGCTCTTGCCTGCGCGGAATATTTCCGTGACGAAGAACATCAGGACGTGTTGCTGTTCATCGACAACATTTTCCGCTTTACACAGGCAGGTTCGGAAGTTTCCGCACTGCTCGGCCGTATGCCTTCCGCCGTGGGATATCAGCCCACGCTGGGTACTGACCTCGGCGCCCTGCAGGAGCGTATTACTTCTACTCAGGCAGGCTCCATCACTTCCGTGCAGGCTGTGTATGTGCCCGCCGACGACTTGACTGACCCTGCGCCGGCAACGACCTTTGCTCACCTTGACGGAACGCTCGTTCTTTCGCGTGCCATTTCCGAACTTGGGATTTACCCCGCGGTGGATCCGCTCGACTCCACCTCTCGTATCCTTGATCCCAATGTCGTGGGTGTGGAACACTATACGGTTGCCCGTCAGGTTCAGCAGGTACTGCAGAAGTATAAGGATCTTCAGGACATCATCGCCATTTTGGG
>DWXS01000006.1 GCA_019119045.1 Candidatus Mailhella merdavium
CAAGTGAAAGACGCATAATAATGTAAATAAGAAAAGGAATAAATTGAGATGGGAGGTATACAATAAAACTGAAAATATATTCAAAAATAGAAAATGATGTTTTCCGTATTTTTCCACATAAATATAAGATACATAAAAATAAACATGGAGAAAAGATAAAAAGAAAAATATCATTAGGTATTTCTATATCTTCTGATGCCCATGATAATACAGCTTCAGCTATCCATGAAATAACTATTGACAATGCAAAAAAACGAAACTTTTGAAGAAAAAGATTTAATATGAAACTTATCAGCTTTAAAATGGCTATATAGGCCCCGATAATGCCAATACACATGTTAAAGTTAAAAATAAAATCCATAACACACCACCGTTCTGTATGAAGAAAAGCCCCGGTACAGCCGGGGCTTTCGCTTTCCGCAATGAAGGCAGAAGCTCCGGCTGCTTTATCCCTATGTCATCCTTTTCTGCCGGAGGGAGATCCTGAAAGAGCCGGCCGAAAGGGCATGAAAATGTTTATTGAACACCTGTGTGATATCATACCTCTCTGCCGTCACAGCTCTTTGACACAGCGTTTCGGCACGGCCTGTCCGGCGCAACGCTCCCGGAAGGCTGGTTTTTGCACGGTCTTTTCCCGTCTTCCGGAATTCTTGCCTCTCATTCCTTTCCTGCCGAAAACATAACGCAAACCCCCGGGTAGAAAAAGAATAAATCTGTCCCTTCCAGAGGGGGCCTGCGCGGGTGAGCTTCTGTATTCCTTATTCATATCGGCAGATGCCGGAAAAGCTCTCGCCGTGCCCTCCCGGAATACCGCCGTCAGTCGGGCTATACGGCGGGGTCGGGGCTGTCTGCCCGTGCGGACGATGCCTTTGTGGAGATCCGTGCGCGGGCGGAAGAGGACGAGCGGGAAGCCGCGGGCAGATTTGCCGTAACGGCGGGCAGGGCGGCCCAGACGGCCGCACAGGCCTGGGGCGATTATCAGACATCGATCATCAGACATCCCGGGCGACGCAGGCTTTCAACGCCTTTCAGACAAACATGCAGGAAAGGATGTACGGCGAGGACGGCATCTTTACCCGGCAGGGGGAGGCGGCCTTCAGCAGCGCGGAGGATCTGGAAGCGGCCATGCGCGAAAGCGTGCAGGAGCTTTCGCAGAGCATGGATCTGAACCCTCTTGCTCGCGTGAAGCTGGCGCGACAGGTCTTCGCCTTCGGCAATCAGGCCCTGCCCAAAGCACGGAAATACGCTGCCGACCAGCGTCTGAACTGGGCGAACGGGCAGGACAGGGCCTCCATAGAGCTGAATCAGGAGGCCTTTCTGAACAACGCCGACGACAGTGATGCCCGTATGCTGAACCTGAACACCATGCGGGAGAGCTACGAGCGTTACGCCGCCCGCAACGGCCTGAGTGAAGAAGAAAAGACGCTGGGCTGGAAGAAGATCCAGTCCGGAGCCTACGGCAGACTTGCGGACAAATATATTTCCGAAGGCAATCTTTCCGCCGCCCGCCGCCTCGCCGGGGAAGAGGCTCTCTGGATGGACGGCGAACAGAGCAGGCTGTGGGCAAAGATAACAAGGCAGGAAGACATCCTCCGCGCGCAGGCGGAGGCGCAGAGGCAGGAGGAGGAACGGGAGGCCGAGGACGCTTTCATTGAGAGCAGTTATCAGGATGTGATGTCCGGCATCAATAAACTGCCGGTTACGCTCTCTGTGGAAGAGCGCAAGGCGAAGCTGGTACAGTTTACGGCTGGCATGGAGCCGAAACTGCGGGCCGTTATACGTAGGCGCGGGGAAGCGGATATTGATGAGCGGGAGCTTGTACGCAAGGCAGGGATCATTGAAGAACTGGGCTTGGTGGACAGGATGCGCAGGGCCAACCCGGATGCATCGAGCAACAAGATGATCCGCATAATCCGGGAAAGCAATCTTTCCGAAGAGGCCAAGGCGGCGGGGATCAAGGAACTGGAAAAGGAGCGGGAAGGCGCAGGCAACGCGGAATTGAGCGCAGCGGGACTGCGGGAGTTCCGGGCCGCCTATGACGCACGCAACGGCGATATGTCCGACACGGAAGCGCGTGCGCTTATCTTTGATCTGAATCTGAACGCGAAGGACAGGGAAGCCGCGCTGGCGTATCCCGGCAGGGGAATGGAATATTCGCAGGCGCGGATCGACGGGCTGATTACCAGCGTTCTCGGTAAAGATACAAGCGGAAAGAATCGCTCGGATATCTATGCCGCGCTCATGAAGCGCATTCCTGAAGGGGAAAGCTGGGATGACAGGCGCATCAGGGCGGAAATCTACAATCTTTCGCAACGGGAACACGGCAGTTTCGGGAACAGTTTCGCCGGATTGATTCTTAAAAATGAGGGGAGGCGTTTCCGTCCCGATATTCCCGAAGCCATGCGGAATACTCTGAACAGCGAACTGGAGCAGGACTATCCCTTTTTTTCCTCCCTGCCGGAAAAGACCAGACAGCTCATGCGGCAGGGGCTATGGCTGCGCAGACAATACGGTATTGTTCCGGAATGGACGGAAGAGGAACTGAAACTGCTGAAAAGCGCGGGAGGCAAATAATGGCGACGATGCAGGATTTTCTGGGCAATATGGCCGCTCCCGTGCGCAATCGCAGTGCAGTGCGGCTGGCGCTGCATAATCCGAACGCCCGGAGCGCGTCGGATATTGCGGACGTGGAAAGAACGGCACGGACACTGAACATGGGCTACGGGCTGGCCGACGCGGGCGGGCAGGATGCGGCGCTGGAGGCGCGGGCGCGGGAGATTGAACAGAATCCCATAGCAGATGCGTGGACGGCAAAAGCTGAAGAAAACATCGCCTTTCTGAACGAAGATCAGCAGGCGCTGGCCGACGTCTATGACTCGCTTGTGGATTCCGGCATTCTGCATGAGGCGGACGCGGACAGGGAAACGGTGATCAATGCTTCCGGCGCGGGGGACGACGTGAGCGCAGCATGGCAACGCGGCGTCATCCAGAACCGCATTGCCGGGTATGGCCTGCAGTTTCAGCGCGGCGAATACGAGAATCTGGACGAACTGCGCGCAAAAATCCTTGCTGCAAAAAAGGAACTTGAATCGCTGCGTGGCGATGCCTCCGACGCTCTGGGTATCTACGGGGCAATAGAGCAGCTTCCGCGCATGATCGGCTACGACGCGCCCTACGCGGGAGCCGGGGCGCTGGCGGGCGGAGTCATCGGTTCGGTTGTGCCGGGCGTCGGCACTCTTGCCGGTGCCGGAGTCGGCAGTGCAATGGGTATGGCATACACCGCCGCCAATTCCGAGCAGGGGAGTTTTGCAGCGGATCTGCTGGTACAGAAAGACGATGCGGGCAATTACCTCGGGCCGGCGGCCATTCAGAAGGCCGCCTCTCTGTATGGTCTGTTTTCGGGTGCGGTTGAGGTGGGCGGCGATGCGCTCATGCTCAAACTGTTCAAGCCCGTGGGTGGAGCAATCAGGGAGGCTTTCAGCAGGACGGCGGCGCGGGACGCGATACGTAACGCCGCGGCGCACAGCTCTCTGTGGCCCGCCTTGCGTTCCTTTGCCGGGGGCGCGGGCAAGGCCGCTGCCGTTGAGGGCACGCAGGAATTTGTGCAGGAAGGACTTTCCACGCAGATTGAAGCCTCGACTCGGAACCTGCTTTCCGACACGGGGCTGAACTATTTCCGCGAACATCAGGCCGGGGCCTTCTCCCGCGAGGGTTTGAGCCGGATGCTGGAAGCAGGGTGGAGCGCCGCGAAAACCGGGCCGTGGTTTTATGCCGTTCCCGGCGGGGTAAAGCTGACGCTGGATACGCGTTCTGCGCTGCGGGCACAGGAATTTGCAAAAGCACACAAGGAACTTGCGGACAAGGTGGCCGCGACCAAAACGCGGGAACTTTCCCCGGCGCGTATGGAGAGTTATCTGCAAACCGCCGGGCTGGACGGCGAAGTGCTGATCCCTGCGGATGCAGCATGGGAATTGCAGCAGAAAGGTACGGATCTGGCCGGGCCGCTGGGCTGGGACGTGCGGGATATGGAGGAGGCCGCCGCGCTGGGTCATGACCTTGTGATGCCCGCCGCCCGCCTGCAGGCGCTGCTTCCCCCGGAACAGATGAAGGCCGTGGCCGATATCATGCGGGAAAGTCCCAATGCCAAAAGCGCCCTTGAAGCCGCAAAACTCAACGAAGACCTGCCCGCCGATCTGGACGGACTGATCGAACAGGCGGAAGACGACGCGCTGGAACGTGCCGCCGTTGAAGGGGAGATTGCGCGCCTGCGGGCGGAAATGACGCAGGCGGTAACATCCTCCCCGCATCTCGTGGGACAGATCTCGTCCGACACGGATCCGGAAACAGGTGTGGCCCGCTATGTGGACAGCCAGCTCGGCCTGATTGCGCAGCGGGCACGGGTGCTGACCTATATGGGAATTCCCATGTCCGATACGCTTTCCCGCTTTTCCTTCCGGGGACAGGGGAAGGTCGAACAGGGGCACACGGTCACGCAGGAGGAAGCGGACGCCCTTGCCCCTTTCTGGGATGAAGTATGGGGGCGGATTGATGCAGACAGCCTGCGGGTAGACTTCCCCGACGCACGGCGGGAACTGGCGTACCGGCACGGCCGGGGGCTGTTTGCGAAAAAGGGCGAAGGGCTGAGCGTGGATACGCTGGCCGGGGAGCTGAAACGCCGGGGCCTGCTGGAAGAGGATGCCGATGCCTCAACACTGATTGAGCGGCTGAAGGTGATGGAAAGGCCGGACAGGCGGAGGCTGCGGGAACGGCAGAAAACAGTTTCCGTTTCTCTGATTCAGACTCCTGCGGAAAACGATATGGCCTATCCTGACAACGACACGCCGTCTGTTCGGGAAGGGATAACCCGCAAGCCGGACAGCGCCACGGCGAACGTGGTGAATGTCTCCGGAGATATTGTCCCGGATTTTGAGGGCGGCAGGGGAAAACATAAAACACGAAAACTGGTGGAATGGCTGTATTCCTATTTTGACGCCCCCGTCGATGTCATCATCGCATCGACCGGCCAGAAGGTGCGTATCGGCAAGTCCGGCCTTGAAGCCTCTGTAAAAAAGGAGAAGGAACCGGGACACAGAGAGGCATACGGCGCCCTGAAAGAACTTGTTGAAAAAGCCGAATACGATCGCTTTGAGCCTGCGGATGAACGTCATAAAAGCCGCGTGCTGGGGCAGGACGTGTATTATTCCGCTCTCAGACTTGGGGAGCATCTGTATAGCGTGCAGTTGAAATTTGATGTCCCCAATGCGGCAGAGGTGGAAAGCAGAAAACGTGTCGGAGAGAACAGTATTGAAGATAGCCGCTATAAGGATCATGAACTGCGCGAAATAGAAATAGCACCCGCAGAAGTTGACGGCGTTTTTACTCGCCCTTCCGCAGATGCTATATCTGAAGTCAGTTTAGGTGTCCTTCGCGGTGCCGTCAAGCCTTCTAGGGTTGATGGTGGAACCCTCTTCCAGTCTGCCTACCACGGCACGCCTACCTATTATCAGTTCATAGGGGAGCTTGGCGCGAAAAATCTTGACAGAGCGACAGAGGCTGCAACGCGACTGGACAATCTGGCCGTTGCCCGGGAGATGGAAGATGCGGGCAGGGATGCGGAGGCCGGACAGGCGGACGCTGGGAAGGCGGCGGGGCTGTTGCAGGCGGAAATCGTTCCCCAGTCCAGCCTGGACGCTGTGCGCAAGCGCTATAAAGGCACCGATGCCTGGATGAAAGCCCCGGATGGCTCCCCTACTGCTCTCACGGAGGAACAGTGGCTGCTGATACGCACCCCGGAATTCAAGAAAATTTTTGGAGACTGGGAAGCCGGTGCCGGATGGAATTTTGCGATGACGGCTTCACCGGTATCTTCTCTTTCCGGTCAGGAATTTGCATCAGACGGTGTGCCTTTGACGGAAAAAGTCACCGCATTCTACTTCCGTGAGTATGGCGGTTCTGTTTTAAACCGTGAGCTGGGCAGGGTAATTCTCGACAAAGAAGGCGTAAAAGCCTCTCTTGGTCATGGCATGGGCCGTATGAAAGCTGCCGCGTATGCGGCTGTTCCGGAAATCATCAGAAAGGGAGTAGTTTATAATAGAGCGGAAAACTGGAAAAACAGGGGATATGACACTGCGGTCATCATTGCACCTGTAGAAATAAAGGGCGAGCTTTATGTTGGGGAGGTAGTTGTCGTCCGTCGCCCCAATAAAACAAATTTCTATCTGCACGAAGTGGCATTGAAAAAAGGGCTGTTGGAAGAGTTCAAGACTCCCACTGAAGGGAGCTCCCCCAAAGCCCGCCTTATTATAGCCCAGCATTTCGAGGATATCAAGAATACAGCGCACAGACTGGACGCCCACGGAGAGCCGCGCGCGGAAGCTATTACGGAGATTTCAGGACTCACCTCCACGCAACATGCCTTCCTGAACCAAGGCAACGCCTTCGCCCTCGGCTCCACCACGCCGAACTCTTCCGGCCATTATCTCATCCGGCTTTTTCATGGTGCGAACCTGTCCACGCTCACGCATGAGACGGCTCACGTCTTCTTTCTGGAGATGGAGCGTCTGGAACGGGAAGGGCTGGCCGATGAAAAGATGCTGGCTGATCTTGCCGCCCTGCGGGAATGGACGGCGGCCATGGACGACGACGCGGCGCTGAAAGCGGAATACGACCGTTATCAGAAACATGCCGTTTACGGCGGCACGGAATTCGACGCCCTGCCCGACTACCTGAAGGAAGACGTGCGCAGTCGCGCCAAACAGGAAATGCTCGCACGCGGCTTTGAACAGTACCTGCGGGAAGGCAAGGCTCCCTCGCGCAGACTGGAGAGCCTGTTCAGACGCTTCCGCAAATGGCTCATGCGCGTGTACCGGGATGCGCTCAATCTGCATGTCGAACTGACGGACGACGTGCGGGACGTGTTCGATCGCATGCTCACCCACGAAGAGGACATGAAGCTGCGGCCGGAAGCTGATTCCTCCCTGATGAAAGGGCTGAAAAAGAAGCAGGCGCATAGCGAATATTATCAGCTAACTGATGAGAATAGCAGAAAACTTCGACAGAAATTTGATAATTCTCCTACAGCAATTATGCGTGGCAATGAAATTTTTAATGCCGACCATCCGTTCCCGGAAAAGATGGCGGATAGAAGAAATGCCGTTATTGCCTGGCTGGAGAAAAAGGGCTGGCTATCGAAGTTTGAAAACAAGGATACAGGGTGGGAGATAGCTGTTTCAAGGGGAAGCATCCGCGACACTTCGAGCCATGGAATGAACGAAGGCAAGGCTCAGGTACTGGCTGCGCTGCCCGAACTTATCACCAATGCCATTTATGTTGGCGAGGGCGTCCCGAAAAAGGTTGGCCATAAACGATATATTTTTGCAGCCAAAGCTCAAGTTGCGAAGAAAGCATATGTCGTCGGCCTTGTTGTGGACGAAGACCATAACGGAAAACGTTTTTATAATCATGAGCTTACGGAAATAGAAGACCTTGACGGGCCATCACTGGATAGGCTGCCCGAAGGCGGCATCACAGAAGCCAATCAAGGTCTATCCGTACTTAATTTAATCAGGAAAAAACTTGGCGTCAATATCAATATGCTTCTCCAGTCCGCCCATCATGGCGTGCCGCTTGTCAGTGAAGGCATAACGCGCAGCATAAGCGGCCAGAACGGAGGTTTGAAAAATGCAATAGTCTCGCCCGGCCCGGACGGCAACACCCACCACCAGCCCGGCATTGGCGGCGGAACGCTGTTTCAGGGAATTTCCGCCGACGTGCGGGACGTGTTCGATCGTATGCTCGCCCATGAAGAGGAAATGGAGCTGCGGGCGGAAGCCGCCGAAGTGCGGGAGGAAACGGCGCGGCTGCTCGATATGCTGGGCCTGAAGGGTGCAAGGCGGCAGGAAACGGAGGGGCTGATAACGGCGGCAAAGGACGATGCGGCGGAAAAACTGCGGCTCGCACGGGATGCGGAGAGGCTGAAACAGCGCCGGACATGGACGAGGGAAGCCCGGGAACAAATGGAGCGCGAACAGGTCTATATTGCCCGCAGGGCAATGCGCAGAACGCCCATCGATCTTGCCGGCTTCAATGAGGTGAACGGAGAGGAGCTGGGCAGGGAGCTGGTCAGAAAGCTGCCCGGCGCGGCCACAAGGCGAAAAGACGGCGTGGAAGCTGAAGTCCTCGCGGCGGAACAGGGATATGAGAGCGCGGCGGCCATGGCGCGGGACATCATCAGCAGCCCGACGCCGGGTGAAAGAGTCCGTCAGCTTGTGGAGCAGCGGCAGGCCGAACATGACGCCCTGTTCGATGCCGGGGAGTACCTGTTCGGGCAGGAACAGCTTGCCGAACAGCAGGAAAGGCTCGCGGAAGCTCTGGAAGCGAAGATGCGGCATATCCCTGCGGAACGGCGTTATCTCCGGGAGGAGAGGGGCAGCGGCGCGGGCGGAGAAGAAACAGCCCTCACGCCGGATGCCCGTGCGGGGTACGGGGCCACTGCCCTCCGACATGTGGGCCGTGATCAGCTCCGGGCGCAGGCATTGGCCGTGCTGGACAGGAAGCCCATGGGAGAGGAAGTTCTGCCCGAAGCGTTCCGCCGGGCGGCAGGCCGCTGGATGCGTGAAGAACGCCGGGCCGTTCTGCGGGGGGATTTCGGGAAGGCGCTGCAAGCCAATTACCGGGCGCGGATCAATATCGAACTGGCCCGGCAGTCTGCCGAACGGCGCAGGATGCTCCGGGAACTGGAAAGGAAGGCGCAGGAATTTCTGGAAACGGACAGGGCGGACAGCGATGCCCGTTTTGCCGTGCTGGTGCTTTCGCAGAATATCGGGCTGTTCAACCCCACGCGCAAGATGCTTGCCGACGCCGGGGGCAGGGGCTGGAAAAACGTGGAAGCCTTTGCCTCCAGGATGAGGGAAGAAGGATTCATGGGCACGGAAGACGCCTTTGACAGGGAACTGTTCACGACTTCCCGCGCATGGAAGGGCATGAACCGGAGCGAGTTCCGGCCCTACGCCGAAACCATGACCATGATCATGCACATGGAGAAGGAAAGCCGCACGGCGTACACGGCACAGGGACGCATGGATCTGGAAAAACGGGCGAAGGAAGTCGCGGACAGCATTCAGGGGAAGAACAGACGCCGCAAAGCGGGGACGGCGGCGAAACGGGACAGCTCGCTTGAACTGCTGAAGAAGTTCCGTGCGGAGGATCTGAAGGCGGAGGCAGTTGCCGCTCTGCTGGAAGGGAACGCCATGGGGCAGGCGCTGAAGGCGGTGACCCGGCCCGTGCTGGACGCGACGCGGACGCAGGCGGAACGCCTGAAGCGGGAACGCGATACGTTGAAAACGCTCTTCTCCGTGTACTCGCGGCAGGAGCTGGCGGATATGCAGGGGAAGCGTTTCACCGTGCCGGGGCTCCCCGATGCCATGACAAAGGAACAGGCGCTTGCCGTACTGCTCAACTGCGGCAACGCCGGAAACCGGCAACGTCTCATGGCCGGGCAGAATTTCACGGAGGAACAGATCCGGGCGATTATCGACACGCTGGACGAACGGGATGTGCGTTTTGCACAGAGCGTGTGGAAGTATTTGGAGACATTCGGAAAGGAATGTTTCGAGCTTGAGGAAAAGCTGACGGGCGTGAGGCCGGAGGCAGTCTCTGCCCGGCCTGTACAGACGCGCTTCGGCCTGCTGCGGGGCGGGTATTACCCACTTGTCTGCGACAGGGAATCTTCTCTCGCTGCTGCGGATGCGGACAGTTCCGGAACACAGGGCGGGGCCCTGTTCCCTTCTGTGGACAGCGGCGCCGTGAAGCGTGGAAGAAGGGAGGCCGCCGGGCCGCTCTTCCTTTCGCTGGACGTGATTCCCCGGCATGTGGCTGAAACCGTTCATCTGCTTGTCTTCCGGCGTCCGGTGATTGAGGCGGCAAAGATATTGCACCGCAGGGAAGTGAACGAGGCAATTCGTGAGACTGCGGGCGCGGCGACGGCCGAAGCACTTGACGCCTGGCTTCGTCATGTGGCCGGGCAGCGTCCTGCCCGCAACGGATGGAGCCGGGCAGCGTCCTGGGCGCGAAAGAACGCTGCCCTGCATGCTATGGGGCTCAGGCTCTCCACCATGCTTGCACAGACGACGGGGCTGCTTTCTGCTGTCGGAAAAATCGGCCCTCACTGGACGCTGCGGGGGGTGGTCGACAGTTATGGGCAGGGCAGGCCGTGGGATGTGTACCGTACCGTGAGGGAACTTTCGCCTATGATGCGGAACCGCATGGCAAGTATTGAGCATGAAGCCTCAGCTGTGTCGTCAAGGTTTGCGGAAACAGGTTCATCCGGGCAGGGGGCCGATCCCTTCATGCGGATGAAGTCTTTTATGGAAGCGCACGGCCTTGTGCCCATGGGACTGGTACACTTGTTCTTCGCCGAGCTGCCCGCATGGAACGGAGCCTATGCCGGGGCGCTGAAGGAAAACGGCGGAAACGTCGCGGAAGCCGTACTGTATGCCGATGCTGTTGTGGCGCGTATGCAGGGGAGCAGCGGCGGGAAAAGGGAAGCGTCCGCCGTCCGGCGCGGGCAGACTCCTGCCCGGATCATGAGCATGTTCTATGCCTGCTTTTCCGCCCTCTATACGTTGAGCGCCCGGCGTATCGCCATGCACGACGGCCGCCGGGATGCCGCCTCCGTGTACCGTTTGGCAACCCTTGCTCTGCTGACGTGGTTTGCGGAGCCTGTCCTTATGGGACTGCTCAAGGGCGGGCCGAAGTCCCGAAATGCCGAGGACATGCCGGACGCGGAAGACTGGTTTTCCTGGGGGGCAAAGGACGCTTTTTTCAACCCGTTCAGCATGATTATCGACGTACAGGAAGCCTCTTCCATGACGGATTCCGTCAATTCGGGCAAGGTGGGACGCACCCGTTTGACTTCCGCCCCGGCTCTGCCGGATCTGTTTGATTCCGCCATGCGTTTCGGCGAGCGGGTGGGCAAAGCTGTTGAGGGCGAAGGAGATGAACAAAAACTCGCGCAGCACGGAGAAAAGCCGGTGGAGCAGGTCGACTTCATCAACGAGCAGGATTTTTTGCTCCTTGAGAGGTTTCGGGACTGGCTGGCCGGAACATCCCCGGAACTGGAGCTGGGTGAACTGATACGGAAGAAAAAACAGGCAGGCGGAGATGCCCCCGGCGGAACGATGGACAGGGTAAAGAGGGCAGAGTGAAGCGGCCATGCGCGAAAGCGTGCAGGAGCTTTCAGAGAGCATGGATCTGAACCCTCTTGCCCGCGTGAAGCTGGCGCGCCAGGTCTTCGCCTTCGGCAATCAGGCCCTGCCCCGCGCCCGGAAATACGCTGCCGACCAGCGTCTGAACTGGGCGAACGGGCAGGA
>DWXS01000055.1 GCA_019119045.1 Candidatus Mailhella merdavium
AGTTGGACAAAATTGCTTTTGATTGCGTTTCCCGTGTTACCCACAACCAGAAAAGGCCCTACAGCTTTCGCTGTAAGGCCTTGTACTTTCTGGCTCCCCGGGACGGACTTGAACCGCCAACCTAGTGATTAACAGTCACCCGCTCTGCCGATTGAGCTATCGGGGAAGGCTGCGCCGTGATGGCGTGAGGTGTGTAATAGCGCATCCCGATATCCCGGTCAAGCAAAAAATGATGCCTGAACAAAAATTTTTTTGCTGTCTCTGAAATTTCTCCGACGTGTCATCCGTTCTGCTCTCAACAGCCTGTATTTAAGCCGATAACACCTTTCATAAACGGACTGCGATATCTTCCCTTCTCCCGTGCTTGAGCATTCTCATCTCTCTGCTCTTGATACTTCTTTCCAGAGCTGCAGCCTGCTTCAAGACTCCGTTCGAAGCTGACATCGTCTCCATACTCCTCCCCCAGCCTTTTATCGCCGCAATCCGCTGTTTTCATCAAAAGCCTTTTGTCTCCAGGCCGGGACAAAGTCTTCAATATTCCCGCCTATCCTGTATTTCTGCTTCTCACCAATATGCGAAAATATGTTTTCCCCACTTCAGTATCTTCCCCTATACTCAGCCTCTCCAGTTCCTACATTTTTCCGTCGGGATTTTCTCAACTTTTCGGCTTCCCCCATCCTCCCCTACCCCTTTTCTCTGATATTCCGCTTCTTCGCTGTTCCCGTATCTCCTGTCATCCGCACGTTTATCCATTTCCCCGGCTACTTTCGGGGGCTTTTCCCCAGGGATTGAAAAGGCTATGCTCCGCGCCGGAGTAATTATCGTGCAACAGTTTCTTTCCCGGATCATGGATCTTCTCTGTGCCTGTCCCCCCGGCCATGTTCCCTGTCTTGCCGTCACCGGAGCAGGCGGCAAAAGCAGTCTTGCAGCCGGGCTGTCCATTCATCTTTCCAAAGCCGGACATAGTGGAATCATCGCGCCGAGTACCCGCATTTACATGCCACGTCCCCGTTCCTGCTCTCCAGAAGAGGAGCAGAGACTGGCTGAGTGCGGAACACAAACCTGTGACGCCCTGCTGCTGAGGCGAGGACGTTCTGATCGCGCGCTTTCCGAAGAATTACGCGCTGTTCTATGCACCATGGACGGCGTACCCCGCCGGCTCCTTCCGTTGCCGGAAAAGTCTTCGGCATTATGCCCGAACAGGGCATTATGCCTGGTGCTGGGGGAAGAAGTGGTGCGTCACAGCCCCAGAAGCAAGCTGCGCGGACTTTCTCCGGAAACGATCTGTCGGCTGCAGCAGTTTCTTGAGAAGGAAAAACTGTCACGGCGCGCGGTACTGCTGGTGGAGGCGGACGGTGCGGCACGGCATCCTCTCAAGGCACACGCTGCCCACGAGCCGCAAATTCCGTCTTGTGCGGATCTGGTGGTAGCGGTCATGGGGCTGGACGCGCTGGGGAAACCGCTTGCGACAGTTGTCCATCGTCCGGAGCTTGCTGCGGAGCGGCTCGGCGTGACCTTATACGCCCCCGTCACTCCACGCATGGCCGCAACACTGCTTCTGCATGAGGAAGGCCCCTTCCGGGGCACGCCCTCCTCCGCCCGGCGCATCGTTCTGCTGAACAAGACGGATGTGCTGGATCCATCTCAGGGAAAACTGCTCGACGAGCTGCTGGAATCTCTCCATGTTCCGGGCGGTCCGGACGAGATCCTGCTGCACGGAAATAATGCCTGAACCGTATATTTTTACCTGAAAAAAACGATACTCAACAAACTTTTCCCGGGGATGGATTCCCTTTTCATTAAACGGTATTATCTGTTCTATGAACACGCTCTGAAACGATTCGCTCTCTATTTCCGGAGCGGGCATCAGCGATAAGGAGACAGAACATGAGTTCTCTTACCCCCCGCCAGATTGTGGCGGAGCTGGATAAATACATCATAGGACAGGAACAGGCCAAACGCATGGTAGCCATAGCCGTGCGCAACCGCTGGCGGCGCCAGCAGCTGCCCGCCGATCTCCGCGACGAAATTGCCCCCAAAAATATCATACTCATGGGGCCTACCGGCGTGGGAAAAACGGAAATAGCCCGACGTCTGGCAAAACTCACAGGCGCGCCCTTCATCAAGGTTGAGGCCACAAAATACACGGAAGTCGGCTATGTCGGCCGCGATGTGGAATCCATGATCCGCGACCTGATGGAGCTTGGAATCAAACTCGTGCGCGAAGAAGAACACGAACGGGTACGCGCTCAGGCCGAAAGCACGGCGGAAGACAAGCTGCTCGATCTGCTTCTTCCCGGCGGCGGAACGGACTCCACGCGGGAAAAACTGCGCCAGCAATGGCGCATGGGCTATCTTGACGATCGGGAAGTCGAGGTTGAGGTCAAGGAAAACGGGCCGCAGATCGATATGTTCTCCATGCCCGGCATGGAGCAGTTCGGCAGCCAGATGAAAAACATGATGGGACGTATCGTTCCGCCGCGCACCCAGAAAAAACGTATGAAAATCCGCGCGGCCTGGAATATCCTGCTCGATCAGTGCATGGACGAACTTCTCGACGAGGAACGCATTGTAGAAATGGCCCGCGAACGGGTGGAGCAAAGCGGTATCGTGTTCATCGACGAAATAGACAAAATCGCCAGCAGCGCGGCCTCCCAGCGTTCCTCCGACATCTCCCGCGAGGGCGTTCAGCGCGACCTGCTGCCCATTGTGGAAGGAAGCACGGTAAACACCAAGCACGGCATGATTAAAACGGATCACATTCTGTTCATCGCCGCCGGAGCTTTCCACTTCAGCAAACCTTCCGACCTCGTACCGGAACTTCAGGGACGTTTCCCCCTCCGTGTGGAACTCCAGCCCCTCGGCAAAGCCGAATTTCTGCGCATCCTCACCGAACCGGACAACTCCCTCCAGAAACAGTACAGCGCACTGCTTTCCACAGAAGGCGTCGAGCTGGAATTCACAGACGACGGTCTTGAAGAAATCGCCGCCTTTGCCGAAGAAACAAATTCCCGCACGGAAAACATCGGCGCCAGACGCCTTTATACCATGCTGGAAAAAATCCTCGCCGATATCTCTTTCCACGCGCCGGACTGCCGAGGGCAGAAAATCGTCGTCAACAAGGCCTACGTCAACGCCAACCTTCAGGACGTACGAGAAGACGTCGACCTCAGCCGCTTCATTCTCTAATCTCTCACGCCTCACACGTACCGCCTGCCTGAGTATGTTGAACAGGCAGCTCCGGCAGGCGGATGAAACAACCTCCACGAGGAGGGAGTATTTCCCTCTCCGTTCCCCCACAAGGCCCAAGTAGCCCGGCAGGACATGCCCCCTGCCCCCGCTCTGCGGGTGTACGTACAAACGAAAGGGACAACTCCGCCGATGCCGATAGCCGGGGAAAAGCTTGAGCTGCATATTACCCGTAGAACGCAAGGCCAGCGAGACAGCATGGGGGAATCATTCCCTCTGAAAATCAGCTCCCGATAAGGTACGGAAACAGACGCGACCTCCGCTCTGCTCCACCTCCAGCCATACCAGACAGAAATAAAAAAGAAGCCCCGGGACCTCAAGATCGCCGGGGCATACGTTTAAGGAGATACCGGAGAGCTTACTTTGCCTTTTCAGGCAGGAAGGAGGCCAGGATACCGAGGGCGAGGAGAACAACGACCACGCACAGGCTGATCATGGGCGGGATATGGATCACGCCCGTGACATCGAGGAGCATTTTGACGCCGATGAACGCAAGGATGATAATGACGGCCTTTTCCAGATGCCGGAGATAACGCTTGGCAGCGGCAAGCAGGAAGTAAAGGGACCGCATCCCGAGGATTGCGAAGATATTGCTGGTATACACAAGGAAGGGATCGGAGGTTATGGCGATAATGGCGGGCACGGAGTCAAAGGCGAACATAACGTCCGAGAACTCCACGACGACGAGACAGAGGAAGAGCGGCGTCGCCTTCCAGATAAGTTTGCCGTTGTGTTCTTCCTTGACGAAGAAGTCGTGTCCGTTCAGGCGCGGATGGACAGGGATGAACTTCTGCGTCCAGCGCACGGCCCAGTGTTCGGAATAGTCAACGATTTCCTTCTTTTCCTTGTACATGGCCTGGAACATTTTCCACGCCGTCCAGATGACGAAGACGCCGAACCCTGCAAGGGCATACGGGCCGAACATGGCGACAAGGGTACTGCCCGCCGCCACAAAAATGAGGCGCATGACGATGGCGCCGAGTATGCCGTAGAACAGCACGCGATGCTGAAGCCTGTCCGGCACGGAGAAGGAACCGAAAATGGCCATCATGACAAAGAGGTTATCCACGGAAAGAGATTCTTCCAGCAGATAGCCCGCCAGAAAGAGCTGGGCCTGGGACGCTCCCTCGGTATAGCCGATATAGGCGCAGAAGAGCAGCGCAAGCGTGACCCAGCCGGCAGTCCACATTCCGGCGTCGCGGGCGGAAACGGCCTTGTCGCCTCTATGGGCGTAGAGATCCAGCCAGAGACAGAAGGCCACAAGCCCGATGAATACAAAAACTTCCACAATGGAGTGTTCGCCAAACATAACGTCTACCTCTCGTTTTTTCCGGAGAGCAAAAAAAAGACCTCCCCGGCAACCTAAAATTGCCGCGAAGGTCTCACTAATCGCTCTGAACGCGATGGCAACACCAGGCAGAACTTTTATTCTGCCACGCTGTTGACGTTGCCGGAGTCTCTCTGGACTCAGCTACTCCCCTTTGCGTGCGTTCTTTATAGGGGCGGGCGCGGCCCTTGTCAAGTCGTCCTTCCGGAAGAGGGCGTCGCAGAGCGCGCACTGTTTCCGTCCTGTCCGCTCTCTTCAAACATATGAAGATAGGCACGATAGCAGCGTCCGACGGGACTTTGAGGATCGAGACTGTCCGTAAGCGTTCCCAGATGTTCAGGACGCCGCAGAAGCTTACGAGGAACAGCTTTTGCCCTGATCAATGTTTCATCCAGAGGGAGCCTGCCTTCCAGCAGATACAGCTCCACCTTGTGGAAAAACTCCTCTCCCATGAAGGCGTTGGCTCTGTCCAGCATTTCCGGAGCATAATAACTCAGCTCCT
Organism: Candidatus Mailhella merdavium; assembly: GCA_019119045.1. Classification (GTDB taxonomy): domain Bacteria; phylum Desulfobacterota; class Desulfovibrionia; order Desulfovibrionales; family Desulfovibrionaceae; genus Mailhella; species Mailhella merdavium. The sequence continues at coordinate 5,079 of DWXS01000055.1, forward strand.
GAAGGACAGGATTGTCCTCCCCGCCCACAAGCAGGATACCCTCCCTGTGTCCGAGCGGACGGGCCAGAAGGGAAATTTCCTGCCCCATGACCATGCCCCAGTTTTTCCAGAGTTGCTCGAGATGTTCACGGCGGGGATCACAGCCTTTTCCAGCCAGCCAGACGCGCACCAGAGAACCGAAACTCGCAGGAGGCTGCCCCTCCTCACTTGAGGTTCTCCCTTCACAACGCCGTCGATAGCGGGACATGAACACTCCTTTTGCGACATGAGCCGAAAAAAACGGACCCCGGCACGAACGGCAATACGATTCCATCCCCGTCTTTTCTTGTCAATCACTCTTCTCCGGCAGGGATTCCCCTGTTTCCACGAGTTTTTTCCCTTTTCCGAACATTGCGGGAACAGCTTCCCCACTGCTCCTTTGGGGATTTCTTCACGGAACCGTGCCTCTTTTGTCCGCGTTTGTCGCTCCCCGCAGAACTTGCCCATTTCCCGCCCTCCTTTCCCGGCACAACTCGTCGCCCACTCGCTCTTTTATCATTATAATTATGTTGAAAAATTGATCTTTCAATAAGACACTCTTTTTCCTTTTCAAGACACTTTGTTCACGATTGCTCTAAACTTCACGTTTCGGCGAGGCTGGTCTTTTCAGCGCAAACGTGTATAGTCTGCCCTTTGCACGGGGCATGTGTCGTGTTCCCGCCGTTTTCCTCAACCTGAAACTAAGGCCATGAGGATCGTCTTTTAAATGACCGTCTTCACGCCGGGAAAAATATTGCCATGATGGACATGCCCGCCGATTTGCCGGCTCCTCGTCTGACCTCGAATGCGGAGCTGGTACTTTCCAAACGATATTACCGTAAAGATGCCGAAGGCAAAGCCACGGAAGACGCGGCCGGTCTGTTCTGGCGGGTTTCTTCCAGCATTGCCGAAGAAGAAGCGAAGTATGAAAAATCTCCCTGGGAGCCGGAAGCCCTGGCCCGGGAATTTTACGCTCTGCTCAGTCAGGGAATTTTTCTGCCCAATTCTCCCACGCTGATGAACGCCGGCAGCGCGCTGGGGCAGCTTTCCGCCTGCTTTGTCCTGCCCGTGGGAGATTCCATCGAAGAAATTTTCGATGCGGTGAAATTCGCCGCCATGATCCACAAATCCGGCGGCGGCACAGGCTTTTCCTTCTCCCGTCTGCGTCCGAAGGATTCGCGCGTGGGCACCACGGGCGGCGTTGCGTCCGGCCCCGTTTCCTTCCTGCGCATCTTCAATACCGCCACGGAACAAATCAAACAGGGGGGCACAAGGCGCGGTGCGAACATGGGTATCCTGCGCGTTGACCACCCGGACATCATCGACTTCATCAAGGCCAAGGAAAAGGAAGGAGAGTTCAATAACTTCAATCTTTCCGTGGGCCTTACGGAAGCCTTCATGAGAGCGGTGGACGCCGGAGAGGACTATCCCCTGATCAATCCCGTTTCCGGCCAGAGCTGCGGCACGCTCAATGCCCGTGAAATCTTTGATCTTCTGGTACACAAGGCATGGGCCAGCGGCGATCCGGGCATCATCTTTCTCGATCGCATCAACCGCGATAATCCCACTCCCGCACAGGGCGATATAGAATCCACCAACCCCTGCGGCGAACAGCCCCTCCTGCCGTATGAGGCCTGTAATCTCGGTTCCATCAACCTTTCCCGCTTTGTCGTCAGCCCGCGTCACTCCGCCGATGAACCTGCGGACAACGTGGACTGGGAAGGCCTGCGCCGTGTCGTTCATCTGGCTGTACGTTTTCTTGACGACGTTATCGACGCCTCGCGCTTTCCTCTGGATCGCATCGCGGAAAAAGTGCGCGCCAACCGTAAAATAGGCCTCGGCGTCATGGGCTGGGCTGATATGCTTTTCCAGCTTGAAGTCCCCTACGACAGTCAGGAAGCGCGGGATCTGGCCGAAAAAATCATGTCCTTCATCCAGCAGGAAGGACGTTCCGCCTCGGCTCTGCTCGCGGAAGAACGCGGCCCCTTCCCGGCCTTTGCGGAATCCGTCTTTGCGGAACGCGGTATGCCTCCCCTGCGAAACGCTACCGTAACCACCATTGCGCCTACGGGCACACTCTCCATCATCGGCGCCTGCTCCTCCGGTGTCGAGCCTCTGTTCGCTCTGTGCTTTGCCAGAAACGTCATGGACGGCGAACGCCTTGTCGAAGTGAATCCTCACTTTGAGGAAGCCCTCCGCAACGCCAATATGTACAGCACAGAACTCATGGACGCCGTGGCCGAATGCGGCTCCATTCAGGCCATGGACTTCCTGCCTGAGCGACTGCGCCGCGTCTTCGTCACCGCCATGGACATATCGCCGGAAGATCACCTGCGTATGCAGGCCGCTTTCCAGAAGTACACGGACAACGCCGTCTCCAAAACCGTCAATCTCCCCCACAGCGCGAGCGTCGAGGATATCGAACGCATCTATCGCCTGGCCTTTGAACTCGGCTGCAAGGGCGTCACCGTCTACCGCGACGGCTGCAAATCCGTGCAGGTACTCACAACCGGTTCCTCTTCTGCGGAAAAGCAAAACGACGGACAGTCCGCAAGTCGCGTACGCCAACGCCCCGATATCGTCATGGGCTTCACTCAGAAAATCCAGACGGGACTCGGCGTGCTGTACCTTACCGTCAACGAACTGGACGGCAAACCCTTTGAAGTTTTCGCCACCATCGGAAAATCCGGGCGTTCCATCACCGCAAAGGCCGAAGCCATAGGTCGACTGGTATCCCTCTGTCTGCGCTCCGGCGTCGCCGTGCGCGACGTGGTTGCCCAGCTCAAGGGCATAGGCGGCGAACACCCCATATTCCAGAAAAAAGGCATCCTGCTTTCCATTCCCGACGCCATCGCCTGGGTACTGGAAAACCGCTACCTCAAGGGATCCGCTCCCGTGCCCTCACATTCCGACATGGATCTCCAGAATCCCTCCTGCCCCGAATGCGGTGCAGAAATGACCTTCCAGGAAGGGTGCCATATCTGCCAGAACTGCGGCTACAGCCGTTGCGGCTAACCCCCAAACCAAAGCCGCAACGCCAGAACTATCTCTTATACGCCACAGCCCCCGTTGAGGGGGCACGGGGGGGATTCCATTCCCCCCCGAGAATATTCCCTTTTGCGGGGGCTCTGCCCCGTACCACCGGCAGGGGAAGTATTCCCCTGCCCCCTCATCGAATCCGCCTCCCCCTCGTCCCTCAGAACGGCACGAACGCATTATTTTCCCCTTTCCCGTACGGACGCGCTCCGAAGCAGCAGAGAAAAGGCCGGAGAAAAATACTATCCCGCCGGGAAGCAGTCGAAGAACTGTCCAGAACAAAACTCCTCTCCTCCCCCCTCCGGGTCACGCTACACTGTTAAAAACTCCTGCCCTTCACCGACAGTGCCCCTTTGCAACAGGGCGCACGCCCCTGCTATGGAAGACGCGAGGATAAAAATTCGCCGTGCAATAATGCACGGACTAGCGAAAAAATGGGCTGTAAAACCGAAGGAAAAGCGTAATATGCTTGAGCAACAAGCTTTCAAGGAATAGAATGAGGCCGTCCGAAAAACGAGATTACAGAAGCAAAGACCAACGATAGAGGCCGCTAACTAAAAAAGAGCCGTGACACTGCTATTCCGGCCAGAAGTCCACCAATGGGCGAGCAGGTCAAAAAAATACTCAATACTCCAGTGTAAAGCCATTGAAAGGAGTGACGAATGAAAAGACTGCTATTAATTGTAATTACCCTTATATGTTGTTATTCATCTGTTGCATTTTCTGCAACATTTGAAGAAATAAAACTGGCTGCAGAGCAAGGAGATGCAAAAGCACAGGTGACTCTCGGCTTCTTATACGAGAAAGGCCGCGGCGTGCGACAAGATTACCATAAAGCCCGAGAATGGTATGAAAAGGCGGCTGTGCAAGGGCATCCTGAAGCACAAATGAATCTCGGCATTTTGTACAATCAAGGCCGCGGCGTGCGACAAGATTACCATAAAGCCAGAGAATGGTATGAAAAGGCGGCTGTGCAAGGGCTTCCCGAAGCACAAATGAATCTCGGCATCTTGTACAATCAAGGCCGCGGTGTGCGACAAGATTACCAGAAAGCCAGAGAATGGTATGAAAAAGCGGCTGCACAAGGATTTGCCACCGCACAATTGAATCTCGGCACCTTGTACAATCATGGCCGCGGCGTGCGGAAAAACCTTGCCACTGCCAAGGATTGGTTCGGTAAGGCATGCGATAACAGCAATCAAACCGGCTGTGATTATTATGCGCGCCTGAACTCTTCACGGTAGAGTCCTGGGGGGAACGCTACACGCCGATTTCCCCTCTTTTTTACTCCCTATATAGATCGTGTGGGGCTATGGGAATGATTCCCTTGCTCCCTCCATGTATGAGACACAGACGACCGAAAAACAGAACGGGCTACCCTCCCAAGACGCAGCCCAGTCACTCAGGTACGCAAAAGCTGCTTTCTTTCTCCCGAAAAGCCGCTTCACGGGCAATATCCAATATACCATAATGCCGAAATCTGCCGGACAAGAGCAGAACTCGCTAGACAGGCTGCCCGCAGTACGCAAGCTCCCGTTGAGGGGGCACGGGGGGAATCATTCCCCCCGGAAAGCTGCTCCCCTTATGGGGTGCGGGGCGCAGCCCCGATACTCCTCCGGCTCCGAAAAGATTCAGACTGCGGCGTCGAGCAGGAGGTTGTCGCGGTGAATGACTTCCGGGTAATGAGCATCGCCGAGGATAGCTGCGACTTCGAGACGTTTCAGCCCTCTGATTCTTGCGAGGTCATCCGAACTGTAGTTTGAGATTCCGACGCCGATCTGACAGGCCCCCTGTTCTGAATCAGCGATCACGCGCAGGAGATCTCCGGGGCGGAACTCGCCTTCCACGGAGGTGATTCCCCCGGGCAGGAGGCTGCGCCCCTGTTCAATGAGGGCGCGAGCCGCACCGGGATCGACATGAACAACACCCCGGGGATCGGACTGATAGGCCATCCAGTATTTGCGACGGGAAACGGGATGCTCTTCCGGACAGATCCAGGTGCCGAGCATTTCCCCGGCGAAGGCGCGACTCAGAACATTCTGCTCACGTCCGGGCAGAATCAGAGTAGGCACGCCGAGTTGCGCCGCACGGCGGGCGGACAGGAGTTTGGAATACATGCCGCCGGTTCCTACAGCGGTTTTGCCGCCGCAGAGGGCGTCGAGATCCAGCGTGCGGATATCCTCTATGCTTTCCAGCAGGGGGATGGCATCGGGATTGGAACTGGTCAGGGGATTTTCCGCCAGAACGCCGCCCGTGGATGTAAGGTTGACGAAAAGATCCCCTTCCAGAGGATTGAGCAGCAGGCTTGCCAGCGCGTCGTTATCGCCGAACTTGAGTTCCTGCACGGCCACGGTATCATTTTCGTTAACCACGGGAATTACGCCCCAGTCCAGGAGCTGGGCAAAGGTGTGCCGGGCGTTCATGAAGCGTTCGCGGCTGCGCAGATCGTCGCGCGTCAGCAGCACCTGCGCACAGACCATGCCATGCGCGGCAAAGGCGTCCTCGTATTCCCGCATCAGACGGCCCTGCCCGACGGCTGCGGCCCCCTGCTTGCCGGGCAGACCTTCCACTCTGTGCTTGCCGGCGGAAAGAGCCGCCCGTCCGGCGGCTACGGCGCCGGAGCTGACCAGCGTGACGCGCCGCCCCTCACGGGCAAGAGCGGAAAGCTGCTGCGCAAGATTGCGAAGCACGGGCATATTCAGACCTTCCGGCGTGGTCAGCACGGCGCTGCCCACCTTGACCACCAGAGAACGGGCATGTTTCAGTCTTTCAAGCCGATCTTCGCGGGAATATGGACAAGTCATTCGCGCACCCATTCCACTTCGATTTCAGGGAATTCTTCACTTTCCTCTTCTTCCTCGACAAAGCGCACAAGGGGCGCATGCCGATCCAGATCGTCGCGGAGCTTCCAGAGTTCCGCCAGCAGAGCTTCCAACCCTTCTCCTTCGCGGGCGGAAATGAAAAAGATGCGTCGCCCTTCGGCATCGGCCCGGGCTTTCAGAGCAGCCAGTGCATCAGGTTCGAGTAAATCAATTTTGTTGACTACTTCGATCTGTTTCCGCTCCGCAAGCTCGGGATCGAACTGTGCCAGCTCATCATTAATCAGATCAAAGCCTGCCCAGGGGTTACCGTCAAGCTGCATATCCTCAACGCTTAAAATATGCACCAGAAAACGGGTGCGCTCCACATGACGCAGAAAACGATCCCCCAGGCCCTGACCGGTATGCGCCCCTTCAATCAGACCGGGAATGTCTGCAATGACCATACGCCGATCTGGATCGTGTTCGTCGATGATGACCCCAAGATTCGGGGTCAGCGTGGTAAAGGGATAATCCGCGATTTTCGGACGCGCCGCTGACACCCGCGACAAAAATGTTGACTTGCCCGCATTGGGCAGGCCCAGCAGACCAGCATCCGCCAGAATCTTCAGCTCCAGACGGAAACTGCGCTCTTCCCCCGGTTCACCCTTCTGTGCAAAACGCGGAGCCCGCATGGTGGAGGATTTGAAATGCTCGTTCCCCTTGCCCCCGCGTCCGCCCCTGGCCAGCAGTACGGGTTCATCAGGTTCCGACAAGTCGGCAAACAGAACCTCGCCCTCCGGCGTGCGTTCATAAAGCTGAGTCCCCAACGGCAGTTCCAGAACGAGATCTTCGCCCTTGCGTCCGTCGCACTGACTCCCCATGCCTCCCTGCCCGTTCTGCGCCTCATACAGACGCTTGAGACGGAAATCATACAGGCTGAGAAGGCGATTCGTCCCTACGCCGTATACACTGCCGCCGTCTCCGCCGTTGCCCCCGTCGGGGCCGCCCTTGGGCATAAACTTCTCCCGACGAAAACTCAGACAACCGTTGCCGCCTTTGCCGGCCTTCACCGTAATGACGGCCTCATCCACAAATCTCATATCGTTCCTTTCCCTTGATGGGAGTTCGTTACCTTTTGCGTCGTCCCAGCCTAGCCCAAGCCCGGCAGGGCGTCCAGCCCGCTATTTCCTTTCTGAAAAAATATCAATCACAAGGTCTGCATGTCAGCCTTCCCGAAGCAGAACAAGCATCGGGGCTGTGTGTCATACACTCACCGGGAACAGGTTTTCGGGGGGAATGATCCCCCCGCGCCCCCCCAACGCGAGTCTGCGCACCGTGGAAAAGTATCTCGCAAGCCTTGTCCTTGTCTGGCAGGTCTCGGCATTATCACAGATCGTTCTGCCGGAGAAACGACGTTATCCGGAGAACGAATTTTTTGCGTAGCGGATTGCGGGGCTGGAACTTGAACAGTGAGGCTCTTTTCGTTTTCCGGTTCTCTGTGCCCATATATAAGGATGCGGGGGAATCATTCCCCCGACGGCCGGATCGGAACTGCCGGGGCAGGGAAACATATTCCTCATATCCTGCTCGTGAACACTCTTCCGATAGTTGCCCGGCCCCCAAATATAAAAGGGAAGAAGCCTTACGGCCTCTTCCCTTTCAAAATCCGTAACCGCGAGAGCTTACGCGGCGGCTTCGGCAACGGGCACAATATGCACGCGCTTATGCACCTTACGCTTGCGAATGAAGCTTTCGAACTTGACTACGCCGTCCGTCTTGGCGAACAGGGTATAATCGCGGCCCATGCCCACGTTTTCACCGGGGAACACTCTGGTTCCGAGCTGACGCACGATGATATTGCCCGCGAGAACGTGCTGACCGCCGAAACGCTTCACGCCGCGCCGCTGACCTGCACTGTCGCGACCGTTGCGGGAACTGCCGCCTGCTTTTTTATGAGCCATGATGGAACTCCTTCAAATTTCCCGCCGCTTGGCGGAGATGCTGCTTTCCCGGCTGCTCTCCACAAGAAGAGGAAGAGGCGCCGAATCTGCTCCGTCCGCCGCTCAGGCGTTGACGGCCGTAACGGTCAGCGCCGTATAATCCTGGCGATGGCCCTGCGTGCGCATGGAACCCTTGCGACGACGCTTCTTGAAAACGCGAATCTTTTCGCCGCGGAAATGTTCGATCACCTTGGCGACGACGCTTGCGCCTTCCACCAGAGGAGCGCCGATTTTCGTGGATTCGCCGCCGATCATGATCACGCGATCAAAGGTCACTTCCTGGCCGGCTTCGACATCCATGCGATCCACAACGAGTTTATTGCCTTCCTGGACGCGGAACTGCTTCCCGCCCGCTTCGATAATAGCGTACATCAAAAACCTCCGAAGAAAAGAGAAGGAGTCTTTTAGCCCGCTTTTCGACGCACGTCAAGCATTGCGCGAGGCACAAAAGAACATTCCCCCGTTTCGTACATTCATTGCCTGTCGCCTTTGGCTCCGAGGGTAGAGGAAGCCGTTGCGGCGAACCGCGCGCGGCAGGGAATACATTTAACGGGGTTGCCGCGCATCCGGCTGTCATACACTGCTTTGCAGCCGAACACAAGTCTCAATTTTCGGTACCGGCCCGAAAATTGGATGCCTAAATGCAAGAGGGGCCGAACCTCATATTTTCCGGCTCCCGAAACGATACGTTTTATTGTCCCTTCCGTTCCCCTTCCGGATTCAGTAGCGGCGGAGTGATATCCCCTCCCGTACAGGCAAGAAAACTCCTGTAGGGAAATGCGCTTCCGTCCTCGTTCTCGGAAAGTTCGCCGTAAAAGCAGCGTCCGTCCGGACTCATGAGAGCAGTCACAATATTGTGATCCGGAGGAAGGGTAATGCCGTAGAAAGCCAGATACTCCAAAAACGGCAGAGCCGTGGGAAAAACCTTATTCTCTCGGCGGAAATCCTCATCCCAGATCCAGAAATCATTGCCCTTCATATACAGAATGATCCGTCCGTTGTCGCTGATATCCGCCATCCAGGGAGTCAGCCCGCCGCAACTGTCGTCGATGGGAACGCCGTTCCCCTTTTCATCCAGGCGCACCATGACGTTGAACTTCTCCAGACGGCCTCTCGGAACTCTTCCTGTTTCCTCATCAAAACGTTCCACGCGCACATCACACAGTACGAATCCCGCATCAAAATTCGGGACGCCGCTCCGTATTTCCTTAACATGCCAGTCAAAGAACATCGGGCTGTTCGCAACCACTCCCCCCACTTCGCTTTCAGGAATGATTTCATGCTGCCTCCGTATGCCCGCCATCCAGCGCTCCTGTCCCCAGCGGAACAGAGGGTTACCCGGATCACCCGCCCTCACTATGCTGTTCTCCTGCGGCAGGCCGGAGGCAATGGCCTTTCCGAAAGTCAGCTCCCGCATGTTCCCGCTCTGAAGATCCAGAACATACGTCGTGACCCCCTTGGTACGCAGCATTTTCTTCCCGTCGCGGCTCAGTATTCTGCTGGGAAGGCTCGTCTCATAATAAAAATCATCAAGCTCTTTTTTTTAATGTTGTTCCTCCGCGCAGCGTGAACCAGAACGGTCTGTTGTAGGCATATCCCCGGCTCATGGCTTCCCGGCCCTGCGGCGTCTCCGCAAAGCGTTTCTGCTCCTCCCAGGGTGCATCCTCCCGGGGAGCGCCGGGAACCGGTTCCTGCCCCTTGCCTGCGGCAAGGCGGCCGTCGGCCGACAGCCCCCTCCAGTCCACATCCAGAATCCCACGCCGGAAAAGCTCATGTGTCTGCCCGCCAGGCTGCCAGACAAATCCGGAATGTCCCCACACCTGCCCCGGCGGAAGGGGAAAACGACTCTCACTGCGCGAAAGAAAGCCCGTCACAACGCGCCCGTCGTCGCTCAGAAATTCCCCCATGCCGTAGCTGGTTTCCGGAATATTCATCAGGGACAGACCAGAATCACGGCTCCAGACAAAGGGCTGACTGCCCATCATGCCCGTCATGGCCCGGCAGCCCGGAGCAATGGCACGCAACCGTCCGTTCTGACCGAGAAAAGGATCCAGATCCATGATGAACCCCTTTTTCGGAGATCCAGATTCAGCAGCGCAGCTTTCTCCGGCAGACACGAGCAGCATCGGCAGCGTCAGGGCAAAAAAAGGCAACCATCGCATATGAGAACGAAACACTGTGGCCATGCCGGAATCCTCCGATAAAAATATTTTCTGTGCGGCGTCGCCCATCCCCGATTCCCCTCTCCCGGTCAGAGCCTCCTCTTTTCCGCGTCAATCCTGCTTCACTCAGTCCGCTCCCATGCGCCTGAAAACAACATTCCTCATCTATCCAGCCCCCAGCCCTTTGCAGCCTGCACGACTGCTCACACCGTTCCATTCTCTCCCCTGCGGCAACCTCTCCGAAAGCACAACCATGAACACACTGCGCAACCTTTGCCGGAAAAGCTTCCTCCAGCCGCTGCGAATGGCACCATGTCAGCATTCTCCTGACATATATCGTCAGATTTTGCGAATACCGAAGCTTTCCCGGCCATGTATTCCCTCCGGACGGCAAAACACTTCCGCACAACTCCTCACACTGAACGTCGCTCAAAAATTCCGTTTCCGCGCAGGGACGGATATCCTCCGCCGGTACAGACCAGGCGGAACGACGCGAAAGCATGTCGCTGATGCAGCAAAAGAGCCTCCTCGGCCTTCAGGGTTTTGTCCATACCCCCCAGACACCTCCAGAACCGGGGAACAGCACAGGCACAATTCTTTCCCCCGTCAACAAATCGATCCGGGATGGCGCATATCAGCCTGCTGCCCAAATTCGCATTCCTGTCGATAAAAACGACCCCGGTACAGGGCGTCCTTTCGCCAGAACCTTTTGCTCTTGAAAATGCCTTCCGGCCAGAAACCTGGTTCCCGATCGCAGGTTTCACGCCCCCGTCGAAGCCGTACGCCGCAAGCATATTACAGCGACTCCGGCCTCACGGAGCAGTCTCGCTTCGCTTGAATCCGGAAGCAGGTTTAAAATGAACTTGCCCCAAGACTTCCCATACCGCACAAGGACTGCCGCAGGAAGACGCAGAAAAGCGGATCTCCGGGGAAGCAGGGGACAATCCGCCGGAGATCCGCTTTTCTATGGTATTTCGGAGGCAAATGTACAGTTAGTTCGTTGCGCCCACGCAGTCGCCGGCGGCGGCAGGATATCCGGTGGTACCGGCCACGCTGACGGTCGTCTTGGCTCCCAGGGGAGCGGAACCGGGCATACGGAAGTTCTTCATATCCGGCTTGGCAATGGCGACTTCCGGTCCATGTTCGGCCTGCGGCACCCATTCATAAGGTACGCGATAGGCGCGGTAGACCATGTTCATGTTGCGGTTGTCCATATGGGGATTGATGAATTCCCACACCACTTCATGTTCCGGCGTCACTTCAAAGATACGACCGTCGGAACCTTCGGTGATCAGCGTATTGCCGTTGGGCAGACGCTGAGCGGAACTGATGAAGGGGCTGTAGAAACGGTTTGCATCCAGAGGCTCCACGAACCCTGCATCGTGGGGTGTGTAGGACCACACCAGCTTGAGGGTCACGGGATCAAATTCCAGCACGCGCGACCAGTCGCGGGTAGCGTTCTTCACACCCATGGGAGCCGCAGGGTTGGGCGCGCCGTATCCGGCCCAGCCGCCGTTGTCATACACCAGGATATTGCCTTCGCCCGGCAGACCGCGGGGAATCATGTGCGCGTGATGCTGACCGATGATCCAGCCCAGCTTCTTCAGTTCGGGGGTGGTGTTGTAATACGGACCGACCTGCCACACAACCTTGCCCGTCTTTTTGTCTATGATGAACAGAATGTTGGTTTCACGGCCGTCCATGATGATGTTGTCGGGATGGAAGCGTTCGTCACCCGCGTCATACCACTTGTTGGGGCCGAGTACGGACATGGAGTTGATGTGCATCCAGTCGCCGAGGGCGGGAGCATTTTCAATCAGGGTACCGCCGCGGTAGTTGGGGCAACGGCTCATGGCGTTACGCGCTTCTTCGGAGAAGCCGAATTCCTCAACATGATCGGAACACAGCCATTCCCAGACGATTTCGCCTTCCCAGTTGACTTCGTAGACAACGTCGTCCAGCAGGGGCTTTTCACTGATATACGGGCACTTCACTTCTCTGTGGCAGAGAACGAGCGTATTGCCGGAATCAATTTTGGGTTCCATACCGGGTACATAGTAACCCACGGGATTACCTTCACGCTGATAGTCGTGATGCTGGCGAGCCATCCACTGCGGTTTTTCGCCCGGATCCTCGATGAATTCGGCCTTTGTAAATTCCCAGACAACGTTGCCGTCCCAGTCCACCTGAATGAGATCCAGCTGATCCTGAAGGCCGTATTTGGGATTACGCACGCCGCGGCTGCCCATCAGCATGCCGCCGGGGAAAATCTTGTTCGGAAAGCCATGTACATCCTTCCATACATGCACTTCCTGTCCGTTCATATCAATAAGCGTGGCCCCCTGCCCCTTGGTGGGGATGATGGTATAGCCGCTCCAGGCTTTTTGGGGATCGTACAGGGTGACGCCGGTGGGATAGACTGTGGGATGACCCATGATATGCTCTCCTTTTATTACGTTATCAGCTATTGAATAAATATATCTCCAGTCATTTTCTCCGTCAAGAGAAAGGGCCGGGAATTTTCATTCCCGGCCCTTTGCGGCGTCGCTACATCAGCTCAGGCCCCATAAGGGTATAGGGGAGCCATGTTGCTATTTGCGGGAAGATGGTCACGATGACAACGCCGAGAACCATCAGCCCCACAAAGGGCACAATGCCCTTGAATATGGTTTCCATGGGAATATCCTTGGTCACGCCGGACAATGCGAACACCACGACGCCGACGGGCGGGGTGATCTGTCCCATTTCCATGATCATGACCGAGACCACACCGAACCAGACCGGGTCAAAGCCCATGGCCAGAATGGTGGGGAAGATGGAGGGGATGGTCAGCATGAGCATGGGAATGACGTTCATCATACAGCCGAGGATGATGTAGATGACGACGATGATGGCCAAGATGATGTACTTGTTGAATTCCAGAGACTGGATGAAGTCCGCCAGAAGGAAGGGCAGACGCGACTGGGCGAAGAAGAATCCGAGGACGCCGACGCCCATCATGATGCACATGATGCGGGAGGTCAGAATTGCGGTTTCTTCCAGGGAGGCCAGCAGATTCTTGCGGTTCAGCTTGCGTCGTGCCAGGGCATAGAGGAACGCTCCGGCCACACCGACGGCGCCGCCTTCCGTGGGGCTGCATATACCGACCACGATACTGCCGAGAACCAGTACGAACAGTGCGATGATGGGCAGAAGTCCGACGGAGGAACGAATCTTTTCGGCCAGAGTATACTTGGGCCCGCGGGGAGCCATTTCAGGATGGCGGACGGCCATGATGTAGATATAGGCCATGAACATGCCGGCCAGCAGCAGACCGGGAATAAGTCCGGCCATGAACAGACGCCCGATGGAGACTTCCGTCACAATACCGTAGATAATGAATCCGGAGCTGGGCGGAATAAGAATACCCAGCGTACCGCCGGCCGCAAGGGAACCCGTGGAAAGCGCAGGATCATATTTGAGGCGTTGCATTTCCGGCAGGGAGACGGAACCCATGGTCACCGCAGTGGACAGGGAGTCGCCGCACACGGCCGCAAAGCCCGTACAACCGGCAACGCCGGCCATGCCCATACCGCCGGGCAAATGGCCGATCCATTTGTTGGCGGAATTGAACAGGTCGACGGAAATACCTGAATAGAGGATCATACACCCCATAAGAACGAAGAGAGGCAGTGCGACGAGGTTGTATGAAGCCGTTGCGCTGTAGGGGGTGGAGCCCATAACGGCGAGAGCGGCGTTGACGGAGCGGTAAATGGCGATACAGCCGAGCGCGCCGATGGTACACATGGTCCAGCCGATGGGCATCTTCATGAAGAGGAAGAAGAAGAGCAGCGCGAAGGCGATGAGACCAAGTACCAGATTGGAAACTTCATAATCCGATTCACGATACCAGAAGGGCATGTAGGCGAGCAGCACAGCAACGGCAATGGCAAGCACAACGCTCAGGGGATGACCGTTACGCAGGGCAATGACCACATTGCGCACGAACTGAAGCGCCACCACCAGCAATGTCAGCGTGAGACCGAACACGGGCATCCAGTAATAAAGTTCCAGGGGCAGGTACAGCTCCATGGACAGGGTGCCCATTTTGGTGATGAAGGTTTGCAGGGATTCCCATGACAGCACGGCCAGGATCATGAGCGTCATGCAGGAGACAAATACGTCGGCCCAGCTCTTCATGCCGCCCTTGAAATGTTTGTAAACGAAGTCGATGCTCATGTGCTGATCACGGGACTGCAACCATGCCACCAGTCCGTATGTGGTCAGTACAAGCAGATTTTCCTGCAATTCGAGCGCGCCGGGCACGCCGGTATGCAGCAGTCGGCCGATGACGTCCGCGCAGATAAGCACGGGCATGACAGCCACGGCAATATAGGCCAGCCAGTTGGCTTTGGAACATACAAGGTCGAGTTTGGATGCTAGCTCCGCAAAAGGAGCGTTCCGATCCATAACGGTGTCTGCCATAAAAACCTCATTGAAATGTTCCGCGCGGGGAGAGCGCGGCCGTCCCGGAAAGACGCCTTTCCCCTTCAGGGAAGGCTACGTTGAAGCAAGCATAAGACTGCGCCGCCCGCCCTGAGGGGGCGGGCGGAAGAATATGCCGTTACATTACATCTTATAATCGCCGTAAGCGCCGGCCGCCATCTGTTCGGTGTGGTACTTGCTGCGTTCCTGCACGAACTTCAGCACCTTTTCCACCACGGCGGGGTCCATGCCCTTGCATTCTTCGTTCTTCCACTTTTCCGTGAACATGGCCAGGGGAGCCAGAGCCTTTTCACGTTCTTCGGCGGAGAGGTAATAGAACTTATGCCCCTGTTCTTCCATCCACTTGGTATCGACAATGGCGCCGTCTTCAAGGCTCTTGCCGGTAGCCAGAGCCATGTTCATGCCGCCCTGAGCCTTCAGCCAGTCCTGCATGTCCTTGGGCATTTCATCCCACAGAGGAGTATGCACGTTCATGACGAAGGTGTTCACGCCCACATTGAGGATCAGATGATGCTTGGTCGCTTCGGAAATCTTGAAGGAGCGCAGGGGAGCCAGAGGACAGAGAACGCCGTCGCCCATACCCTTCGACAGAGCCAGATAGGTATCCGTGGATGTCATGCGGATGGGGGTTGCGCCAAGAGCCTTGACGATTTCAAGCGTCGTGGCGTCCCAGGCGATGATTTTCTTGCCCTTCAGTTCTTCCATGTTCCGGACGGGATCGATGGTGTGGATCTGATACGCGGCGGAGGCCCAGGCCGTGAACGGCGTGGAATTGGCGGGCAGTTCGGCACGCACTTCGGGGAACTGCTCAATCAGTTCTTCCGTCACCAGGCTGCCCACGATCGCGTTGGGGCACATGCCGGGAATGGCCACGGCCGCCAGCAGATTCATGTTGCCGGGAAACACGGAAGGACGCACCGTACCGAAATCCACGCGACCATCGGTCAGAGCGGTGATGGACTCGGCTTCGGGATACAGTTCATTGCTGGCGAAGTAATGGAAGCTGAGGCCGTTCTTGCCGGGGAACTTCTCTTCGGCAGCCTTGAAGAAAGGCTCCCACACCTGAAGAACTGTGGGGTGCCTCGGCATATAGCTTCCATTGAACGAAAGATTTTTGAAGCCTTTGGCCTGAGCCACGCCGCCCAGAGCAAGAGAAGCGCCCACAGCCACGGCCAGAGCCATTCCTACGCACTTTTTGAACATGCCAAACTCCTTTCTGTTCAAGTTTCCTCAACACCTTCCCGCCGCGACACTCTCCCTGCCGGACGGCCTCCCCATTTCAAGCGGACATTGTGAACATGTCCACAAGAGTTTTTATATTCATTAGGATATACTCTAGCTATTATCGGTGTCAATAGGGTTTTCCCGGATATTCCCGCTTCCTCCAACAATTTTCCTGCCTATATCTCGTAGATATTCATTGTTATTCCATGTTGTTCAAAGCGAGAAAAAAGCCCTTCAAGAAATCCAAAACAAGCTCGTGCATACTTTCCCGAACACATGGAAATGGCTAAAATCGCGGCCTGCGCCTTTCAAAACACTCTGCTTTCGGACGGTTCCGTGCATTCTTTCCCGGGTATGTCGCGACGACGGAAGCGTTGAACGCAGATACGCGAAGGCGCGTCTGCAGAGAGTTCTCAGGTGGAATCCGGCACACAGCACACATCAGGACTTGAGTACGCCCCAATCATCGGACGAAGAATTTCCTAGCCGTGCGTTTTTGCCTGTCAGGCCCCGGCCTCGGACGCATGTCGGAGCAACAATGCGTCCGGCAATCCCGTGGAAAACGGAGAAAGAACAAAGAAGCTGCCGCTTCTGAAGGAAGGCTGCTCTAAACTTTTTTCGAATTCAGGTCGATATGTTACCCTGAACGCCGAACATATCTCCCATCCGCCGGGCATATCCGTTCCTACCTTTGTACCCGCGCATGTTGCAGATATGCCATGCCGGCGCAGGTCTGCCGTTTCGTCGGAGGCCGCGCAAAAATTTGCAGGGACTGGCTTCGCCCCTCTTCGGAGAGAGTCATGCTGAAACATCATCGCTTCAAGGATATAGACGATCTGTACTCGTCGGGTCGCGTCAGCGAGGCCCGACGTCTGCTTATGGAAATGCAGGCCGGCTATATTGCCATATGTGACGAAAACGCCATGCTGAAGATGCAGGTTCACGAATTTGAAGATATTCTTTATATTGCGCGAAATCTGGTCTTTGACGGCTCCGCCTACTGGCTTGTCACCGGCGGGATAAAGCAGGGACCCTTCTGCCCGCGCTGTTACAACAGGGAAGGTGCGCTCATTCGTCTGGATGCCGAAGAAAACGGCGACGGCAAATGGCGTTGCGCCACCTGCGGCGCCATCGTCACTCGAGAATACGCCCAGCCGGCTCTGCCCTTCCGCAGAAGCGCAAAAGTCCTGCCTTTTGACGGAGAGCTGCAGAATATTCTTTAAGCTGAAAGAACTTCGACGCTTCAGGAAAATTCAGCGACATTATTTAACCATATCCGCCTAAAACAGTAACGTTCGAAGAGTTTTTTCATCCGGAAAGACTTTCCTGTCTGTCGCATATCGGAAAAGGATAATCTCTCTTCAGGCTTGCGCGCCGTCGGGATGAGTACCTCACAGTCCTGCCGCAATGAAGTATCGCCAGGTTGCGGAGCTTCTCCCATATTCCGGGAAACTCGGTATTCCCGGCGGAACGAGAGAGCCGGGAAAAGTATTCGCCTTCTCTGCTCAAAATCTATTTGCCCGCAAAGGCATGTCTTGTCAGTTTGAAGGTCTGCGCCTATACTCCGCGGAATGACCCTGCCATCACCCCCCTTTCTTTCCGCCATTCTTCTTGCCGAAGAGGAATCCCGCGCCGCCGTGGATCGAAGAAGCCTCCGCGGAGCCGGAATTCGGCATGTACGGGTCGTCACTTCCGGATGCGAGGTAGCCCGCTTTCTTGCCGAGAATATTCCGAATCTTGAGGAAGTCATTGTCTGTCCGCCCCGCATGGCAGATATGGACGCCAAACAGTTCGCCGTTCTGATCCGTTCGCATCCTCTCCTGCCCCATGTCCCCCTTGTCGCGCTGACCGCCAATTCCGCCGGAACGGAAGAACTGCTGGAAGCCGGATTCAATGCTGTTCTGCAACGCCCCTTCAACACCAGCGAACTGCTGAAAGCGTTACAGGAGGCCGCCCGCCGCTGTCGCAAGGCCCACGCTGCCCTTGCCGCCTGGCTCAGAACGCAGGACAGACTGCCCGATCACTCAAGATTCGACGAATTGCTGGAAGCCTGCACCCCCGTGGATCACGGTACGCTCACGGCGCGCGAAGCCTGTCGTCGCGGGATGCTCCTGCTGCGCGAACGCAAGTGGAACGAAGCCCTGCCGTTGTTGCAGAAAGCGGCTGTGGACATAGATACCTGCGGAGATGCCTGCACCGCGCTGGCCGCACTGTATAAGGCGCGAGGGGATCAGGCAAAATATGCTCAGTCTCTGCGCGACTCCCTGCGCGGCTATGTGGATATCCAGGCCTGGGGCAAAGCCGGACAGGTTGCCGCCTGTCTTGCCCGCGAACTGCCCGGTGAAAACCATCCGCTGCTGACCGAACTGGAACGGGCAGCACGGCAGGGCAAGGTATTCGTCGCCCAGGAACTCATGGAAATGCTGCTCCCGGAACATGCGGAAAACACCCCGGGAGTCTCGCTGGACGCCATTCTTGACGCCCTGAACAGGGGCCTTGCCGCGCTTCCGCCGGAACGGGCAGCCGACGCGAGGGAAACACTGGAACTGGCTCTGCTCCAGAATGGCAGTCTTACCCTGGCTCACGCGCTGAATAGCGCATCCGAATCCGCCTCCGTCTCTGCCGAACCATCTGCTTCTTCCGGATCTTCCGCAGGAATGTCTGCCTACCCCGAGGCAACGCTCTCTTCCCTAACCGCAGCCTCTTCTGCCGGAGCAGCTTCCGGATCTCCTCCCATATCCCAAAATTCCGCGCACGACGATGCAGAAGAAGCCCCGGAGGACAACTCCGCAGATACCGCTACGGACAGTCCGGACGAGGAAAAACGTGTCATCTCCACACTGCCCCCGACGGCTCCGCCGCCGCTGAAGCCGTCCCGCCTGCCCTATCCGCTTGGGGAAATCGTGACGGTCATCCGAGGAACGCTCCGGCTTTACAAGGCCAGCAAATAGGGTAGGTCTATGCAAATTTCCGCCTTTGAGCTGATTTTCGGATTTTCCAGAGCGCTGGATATGGTCAAACCGCAACTTGCGGGCCACCATCTCGGCGTAGCCTGGATCTCGGACGAACTCGGACGCGCTCTTAATCTTCCGTCCCTCACACTCTGGCAGATTTTTGTTGCCGCCATGCTGCACGACGCGGGCGCCATTCCTCTGCGCGTAAGCACGGACGATCTTCTTTTCGAGCGCAAGACCTGGCTGCACTCCCGGGCGGGCTGGGCCCTGCTTTCCCGTTGTTCCTTTCTGAAACCCATGGCGGAACTGGTTCTTTTCCACCATACCCCGTGGAGCAGACTGCGCAATAAAGCGGCAACCCTCTTTCCCGCCAATATCATCCACCTTGCCGACAGACTGGAACTCCTCCTGCGTGCCGACAACGGCCCTGTTTCCCTTTCCGAACTGAAGCATCGCCTGCCCGACCTGAACACACAATTCCGTCCTGAACTCGTGGAAGCCTTGTATCAGTTCAGCCATCGGCATGCGGATTTCTTCCCCCGTCCGTCCCGGGAAGACATGGAACGAGATCTGCGCTCACGCTATGCGCACATCATTCTTGATCCTGATCATCTGATATCCTTCTGTTTTCTCTTTTCCCTGATCACCGATTTTCGCAGTCCATTCACGGCCACGCATACGGCAGGCGTAGCGCATACCGCCTGTATCCTGCATCGCAGACACATGCTCCGGACGGAAGGCAAGGTCGACAGGGAACAAAATCGCAAGGTCTTTGTTGCAGGCCTTCTGCACGACATAGGCAAACTGGGGATTCCCGGTGCCATTCTGGAAAAGGAAGGCCCCCTTGATCATGATGAGTTCAACCAGATGAAGCGTCATGCAGAACTCAGCCTCAGCCTGCTCGACGGCATTCCGGGCTTTGAGGATATACGAATCTGGGGAGCCTTGCATCACGAACGCCTGAATGGCAAAGGCTATCCCCTGGGTCTGACGGCAGATCAGATTCCCCTGCCCTCGCGTATCATGGCTGTAGCCGACATCTTCACTGCCCTTCTGGAAGATCGCCCCTACAGGACAGGTATGCCCCTCGCTCATGCCTTGGACATTCTTCAGACCATGGAACATAACGGTCACCTGGACAGCGAGGTGCTTCTTACCCTGCGAAGCAATGCGGAACACATCAATAAAGTCCGCGCAGCAGCACAGCTTCATGCCAGAAAACGCCTCGATTCCCTGTATCGTATCTGCGCCGCTCCTCCGGAAGCCGATATTTCCCATACCATATCAGGCTGACTCTGCCCGGATCGAAACAGGCGGGGATGCATTCCAGACGCCGCCGGAGACAGATTCCGGGGGAAGTACTCCTCCCCTCTCGTCAACGCTGTGGTTCATGGACGGAGCAGTTCGAAAGCCCTTGATCCGGTCGCCTGTATAATACCGGTCGTTACGGGGGGACATCAGTCCGAATCAGGCCTTGGGAGGGGAAACAAAGCCCCATATCTCCCCTGAGTCTTCCGCTGCACAATCCGGCGGCACATCGTTTGTCGGAGAACCGGCTCCGCCCTGAAACGTCCCGTCCCGCTGAACGCCATCACCCTTTACGTTCCATCCGTAACTGCCCGGCAGCTATACGACATGCACACGCTAGGAGTCTCAATCGCTTCAAACTTCTTCACCGGAGCAGATGACATGTTCCGCGTTTCCGACCGGGCATACGAATATACGTTCCTCTCTCCTGAAAGCTTTCACACCTGTCGATAAAAAGAGGGAAACAAAAAAACCCGCACTCCAAAAGAAGCGCGGGGGCTTTCGCTTGCCTGGGAAAGGACTATTCCTCGTCCGGGTTCAATTCCTCGCGGAATTTACGGGAAAGACGGAACACCACCACCTTGCGAGGGGGCAGGGTAATAGCCTCATCTGTCTGAGGATTACGTCCCATGCGGGCATTTTTGTCATAGGCCTCGAATTTGCCGAATCCGCTGATGAGCAACGCATGATCCTTCTTGATCGCCTGCTTCATGAGCTGGAGCAGGTTTTCAACGATATTCTTCACTTCGGCCCGATTGCGATCGCTTTGCCCGTACACGGCCTCCACGATATCGACTTTGGTTAGTGCCCTGTTCATGACTGAATGCTCCTTCCAAACACTTTTTTCTGCGACGCGATCCTCTCTGCTGACGAAATATCCGCTGCTGCCGGATTGTCAGCCAACTCTGACGGAAAGACCTGACGCCTCACATACGCTCCGCGATGGAGGCGGCAAGTTCTGCCATTTCTCCTTCACCATAGGTACCCTGGGCCCACAGGGACATTCCGTCGCCTTCCGAACGGGGGATGATATGCCAATGCAGATGGAATACCGTCTGTCCGGCTGCCGGAAAATTGTTCTGCAGAACATGGAAGCCGCCGGCTCCGGTCGCCTGCATGACGGCATTTCCCACCTTCTTCAGCGCGGCAATAAGCGCGGGAGCCTCTTCTTCCGGAAAAGCCAGAAGATTTTCACAATGTCTTTTGGGAACCACGAGCGTATGCCCTTTAGCCATGGGTCCCAAATCCAGAAACGCAAGAACCGCATCATCTTCGTATACTTTGGCACATGGAATTTCGCCGTTCACGATACGACAGAAAATGCACTCACTTTCAGCCATGCTGCTCTCTCCCTTGACATGCATTTCACCCTAGCTTACGGAGGGCTATTTGCATGATATAGGCATCATGTCAGAACAGCAAGAGCTTTTTCCGCATCAGAGCCCTCTGCGCCAAGGAAATATCGTCATATGGCCCAGTTTTTTTCCCGAACGGGACGCCCGGATACCTGCATGACTTTTTCCGTCGGACGAAGTCTGTACCGCGCCGATCGGATAGTGCCTGTTTTTCTCCCCTTTGCGGGCTGTCCCCGGCGCTGCGTCTTCTGTGCGCAACATCAGCAGACCGGTCAGGAGGGCGACAGCGAAGCCGGACTGCGCGAAGCAGCTATGCGCATAACAGCCAGCCCTTCGGGCCGAAGCCTTGAACTCGCATTCTACGGCGGAACGTTTACCTCTCTTCCTTCCCGAATCCGCGAGGAAGCTTTCAGGCTGTACCTTCATGGGCACGCTCTCGGAAAGGTGCAGTGCGGACGCTGTTCCACCCGCCCCGACGCGCTCGGTGCGGATTCCGGCTTTCCCGCGCTGCTCTCCCTCGCAGACAAAGGGCTGGATCTGGTTGAACTCGGCATACAGACTTTCGACGATAATGCTCTGCTCCAGAGTCGACGCGGCTATGACGCCGACACGGCCGTACAGGCCTGTCTCACAGTGCGTTCCGCCGGCCTGCATCTCGGCATTCAGCTTTTGCCCGGTATGCCGGGAGTAACTCCGGAAGTCTTTCTTAAGGATGTAGACCTGGCTCTGGAACTTTCCCCGGACTGTCTGCGCTTCTATCCCTGCCTGGTGCCGGACGGTACCGTACTGGCCGACATGTGGAAAGAAGGACGCTACAGCCCCTGGACAGAGGAAGAAAGCATCCAAACACTGGGAGAAGGTCTGCGCCGCGCCTGGACGGCAGGCGTGCCGGTCATACGTCTTTCTGTGGCCCCGGAGGCTTCCTTTGACGCCGTCCTTCTCGCCGGGCCGCGCCATCCCGCGCTCGGAAGCCTCATTCAGGCGGAAGCCCTGCTCCGTACCACGGAAAACGCTCTGCGTCATCTGAACGCCCCTCCGAAGCAACTCCGTCTTCCCCGGGGCTGTCAGGGCTACATGTACGGACAACACGGCGCACTGCGCCCGCGCTGGGTCGCCATGGGCCTGCCGCCGGAACGTATCCTCTTCACGGATCAGAAATACGCCACCCTACACTGCTCCGGATAATATCCATCTTTAACGTCCGCTCCCTCCAGGAGGGCCTGCCCGCCACGTTCTGATACACAATATTGCAGAACTGTGAACAGGCTGAACAGGAGAGCCTCGCCCTGTTCCCGCAAGGCCGCTTCGGCGGCAGGGCGTCATGGCCTCATTCACACACAAAGGAATGAGAACTGAATTTTCACAAAGAACACAGACTCAAAGAAGGACGTGAGGGGAATCATTCCCTGCAGAAAACTGTCCCCCAGAGTAGGGGCAAAACCCGGATGCAAAATCAGAGCTGAATGTATAAAAAAAGGCCCCCGGAAAAACGGGAGCCTTTTCTATGGACTCTGCCCGAGGCAGAAAGCCCGAAAAACAGAAAGAGTTATTCTGCGGGAGTTTCCACGACTTCAGCCGCGGCTTCTTCCACAACGACTTCCTCTTCTCCGTTATGCTTTTCTTCGGAAACAACCTTCACGGTGAAGGCGGGCACCACATCCGCATGGAGACGGGCGCGCACGGTGTGTTCGCCCAGAGTACGGATGGGGGCATCGAGCAGGATACGACGACGGTCGATATCCACACCCTGTTCGGCAAGAGCATCGCCGATGATGCTGGAGGTAACGGAGCCATAGAGCTTGTCGTTTTCACCGACGCGCATGGCGATGACCAGCACCAGACCTTCCAGTTTGGCCGCGTGTTCGTTGGCTTCGGCACGCAGGGCGTCCATACGGGCCTGCAACTTCTTGCGTTCAAGCTCGAACACCTTCATGTTGGAAGGGGTGGCCAGCATAGCAAGGCCCTGAGGAAGCAGATAGTTGCGACCATAGCCGGGCTTCACGGAAACCACGTCACCCAGGTGGCCGAGATTTTCCACGTCGGCACGAAGAATAATTTTCATAACCTGTTCTCCTTGCCGTTAGATGGTGGTCTTTTTCTTCACGTCGCTGGAATGAGCCGTGGTGTAGAACAGCAGAGCCATCTGACGGGCGCGCTTGATTTCGGTGGTGAGCTGGCGCTGATGACGGGCGCACAGTCCGGTAATGCGACGGGCAACAATCTTGCCGCGTTCGGTGATGAAATCACGCAGGATGTCAGGACGCTTGTAATCCAGAGGAAGGTCCTTGTCGGCACAGAAGCGGCAGAATTTGCGACGGGGAGCGAACTTCTTGCGGAAAGCCATTACGCGACCTCCTTCTCGGCATCAAGGCTGTCGGCCAGACGCACGGTGATGAACTTGAAAATTCCGTCGGTGATACGGATGATGCGTTCCAGCTCGGCCACGAGCTGAGAAGGCGCACCGTACACCAGACGCACATAATATCCGCGCATCTGTTTGCGGACAGGGTAGGCGAGATCGCGCATGCCCCAATGATCAACCTCAAGCATCGTTCCGTTTTCACGGGCGATCACTTCGCTGAGGTTGGTCAGGATGCCTTCGCGCTCTTCCACGGAAAGCTCCGGAGACAGGAGCAACAAGGTTTCCATTTTGCGCATTGAAATCCTCCTTACGGTCTGGGGCCCGCCGCTGATATCCAACATGCGGCGAGCAAGGCAGAATTGAGATTTTTAATAAAGGAACTCGTCAAAGTCAATCTTTTTTTTCACAGAGTCTTTTTCAACGGGACAGCGGAAAAATTTCCCGACAGAATGTACACCATCAACAACAGAGAAAACAGGCCACAAAGGGGGTAAAAGGCGACCTTAGCTCGAAAAGGCCCGCCTTCCGCGCATTGCCGGGAAATCGATATCCCGGAAACACATATGAAGCACGACCGGCCGGGGAAATATTCTCCACATCAGGAAAGGCGTTTTGTCTCTCCGCCGTCCGTTCCGGGGACCTTGTCGACAGAGCCGGGGAAATTCCCGCCATCGCCGCGCAACAGGGTGAAGGCCGCATCCGCCCGCCGCTCGAAAGCATTGCGGGAAGCGGGATCGTCGGCGAGAG
>DWXS01000056.1 GCA_019119045.1 Candidatus Mailhella merdavium
GGGGGGGAGATACCATAATGAATATGTGCCGCCACATGTTCATCGAAGATGTGTTGACGCTTATGGAGCAGGATGACCCCGTTTGACTCTCCCCATTTTCCGGGAGTGGGACGAACGTCAGATCAGAATGATGCCTGAATAGAAAAAGGGCGCGGCCTGACGGCCACGCCCTTTGTTTCATGCTTCATGCCGACAGAGCGGCAGAAGATTATTCGCCTTCTTCGGTGGCGGACTGCTTGCCCGCACCCTTGAGGCCGTACATGGTGGTGGAACCGGAAGACCAGTACACCATCTTGTCGTCTTCAACGAGGGCGGTGAGGACAGCCTTGACCTTGCGGGGGCTGGCGTCGGGGAACAGTTCGAGGAAGTTGTTGAAGTAGAACTTCGTCTTGGAACCGGACTTGGAGTTCAGGAAGTTCAGCACGGTTTCCTTGTCGGCGTCGGTCACATTGCTGCTGGAAGCAGCTTCGTGGGCTTCGGCACCCTTGTAGGCAACCTTGGCGGCTTCAGAGAACTTGAACTGCGTGGACTGACGCCAGGTGTAGTAGGCGGGATCACGGAAGTCGTCGATGATGTGGTGCGTGAACTCAAGGTCGGTAAGTTCAAAGAACTTTTCCCAGCCGATGCGTTCCGCCCAGTCGCCGAGACGTTCGTACTTGTTCGCATTCTTGGCGTAAACGTCAAGGATGTGCTTGATGGTGCTGGTGAGTGTGGGCCAGCGGGGAGGTTCGTTGGGGATGTAGGCCACAACGACCTTGGCCAGCTTGGGCATGCTGATACGGTTGGAGACCTTGCCGCCCACCATGATGACCACACCGTCGCCGCCCTGACCGTCAGCGATGGGCAGAGCCGGGCACATGGTGTAGCAGTTGCCGCAGTACATGCAGCGTTCGCTCTTGATGGCCACAGTGTTGATCTTCTTGCCTTCGTAGTCTTCCTTGGTCGGACGCACGGCGGCCACGGGGCAGGCGGCGACGGCCAGAGGAATTTCGCAGAGCTGGTCAACCCATTCATGGTCGATCATCGGGGGCTTGCGGTGGATACCCACAATACCGATATCGGAAGCATGCACGGCGCCGCACATGTTCAGACAGCAGGCCAGAGAGATGCGGACAGGGGCGGGAAGACGCATATGCTGGAATTCCTCGAACACCGTATCCATGACGGCCTTGACCGGGCCGGAGGCGTCGGTGGCGGGGGTGTGGCAATGCACCCAGCCCTGAGTGTGAATGATGTTGGTCACACCGGCGCCCGTACCGCCGATGGGGAACTTGTAGGAGCCTCCGGCGAATTTACGGGAGGCCAGATCTTCCTTCAGAGCCTTGAGGGTGGCTTCGTCGGTGACCATGAATTCGATATTGCTGCGGGTCGTGAAACGGACATGACCTTCGCAGTATTTATCGGCGATTTCGCAGATTTCACGGATGTGTACCGTGGACATCAGACGGGCGCCGCCGCAACGCACGGTGTACACTTTGTCGCCGCTTTCGGCCACATGCACCAGCACGCCGGGTTCCAGAATTTCATGATACAGCCACTTGCCGAAGTTTTTGGCAATGACCGGGGGGAAGAAGGTATCGTACTTGCGGGGGCCGATATCGGAGATACGGCCTTCCATGGGTTTCTGGGGATTGTATCCGGTGGAAATGAAAGCCATTTCTTGCTCTCCTTAATATTAGCGTGCGTGTCTCTGACGGAAGGCCTTGATATCGCGGGTCCAGCCGCCGGGAACTTCCTCTTCCTTGAAGAGGATGTAGGGGTTGGTGCGAGGCTCTTCGACATGCTGGGGCAGAGCCGGAATTTCGGTGACTTCCAGCAGCTTCTGGAAGGAGAGGCGACGAATGGTTTCGCCCACGCGTTCGCGGTTCTTGCCTTCTTCCATCCACCAGTCCCAAATCTTTTCGATGATGGCCTTGAGTTCATCGAAGGGTTCTTCGACCGGAACGAAGGGAACCAGCATGGAGGCCAGCTGGGCACCGTCGAGAATCGGAGCCTTGGCGCCGATGAGGATGGTCGCGCCGCGTTCGTCACCGATATGCAGGGCGCGGGGCATGGTGTTGATGCAGTGCATGCAGCGCACGCATTCCTTGTTGTCGATGGAGAGCTTGGAGCCGTCCCAGCTCATGCAGTGGCCGGGGCAGAGATCCACGACTTCCTTCTGGATGTCGAATTTGCCCCAGTCGCGACCGGAGTGAGCGCCGGCGTTGGGCTTGAATTCGCCGCCGACATAGCCCTTCACGGCTTCCTGATCGATCTTGATGTCGTCCTTCCAGGTGCCGATGACGGAGAAGTCGGAACGGGCAATGGAAGCCACGCAGCCGTTGGGGCAGCCGTCGAACTTGAATTTGAACTTGTAGGGGAACGCCGGACGGTGCAGTTCGTCCTGATAGTCCTTGGTGAGCTGGTAGCAGGCGAGCTGGGTGTTGTAGCATGCATATTCGCAGCGGGACTGGCCGAGGCAGGATGCAGGCGTACGCAGGTTGGAACCGGAACCGCCGAGGTCGTTTTCCAGTTCGTGGGTCAGCTGCCAGAAGATTTCTTCCAGCTGCGGAGTCTGGGTACCGAGAAGCACGATGTCGCCGGTGGAACCGTGCATGTTGGTCAGACCGGAGCCGCGCAGATCCCAGATATCGCACAGGTGACGCAGGAAGTCCGTGCTGTAGTACTTACCGGCAGGCTGGTTCACGCGAATGGTATGGAAGTGAGCCACACCGGGGAACTTTTCAGGCTGGTCGCAGTAACGGCCGATAACGCCGCCGCCGTAACCGAACACGCCGACGATACCGCCGTGTTTCCAGTGGGTTTCACCTTCTTCATAGGAAAGTTCCAGCACTCCCAGCAGATCTTCAGGAGCGTCGGCGGGAATCTGATAGTCAAGCCCTTTCGGGTTCGCCGCACGATCAGCAGCCGCCTGCTTGATGTCGGACACAAAGCTGGGCCAGGGCCCGGTTTCGAGCTGGTCCAACAAGGGGGTTGCATGTTTTGCCATTGCCTTACCTCCACATGGGTTGATGGGTCTGCCGTTCCGGGGCCGAACCCGGCAAATGGGTGCGGCCGCTGGGGAAACGGCCCCCTGGTAAACAGACCTGCGCCGAGGAACGAGAGGCGCGTAAACGGGCGCGATGTCTCTCTTCCCCTATATGAACATTCCGACTCTTATCAGACTTTTCTGTCAAGCACAACACGGCTGCTTAATTGGGAAAGAAGGCAGCAGAAAAAAATATTTTTTTCACAAATAAAAAAATCTGTTAAACGAGAGGGTCCGGCCATACCGGCGTCCGCTCTGCTCGTGAAGAATTTGCCGTCCGGAAGGAATTCTCATGCCCGGGAAGCGTTTGAACGGACTTTCGTTTCCTCGGGAAACAGGCTATAGGGGACGCCTGCGCCTTTTTCGTGTCTGCGGAATCCTTCCTGAGCGGAGTGCAGAGACGGAGCCTGGCACGGACATGAGCGAACGGTCACTGCGAGGATATCATGAGCCTGCTTTACAAGAAAGATCCCCTGCGTACCCTGCACCTTGAGAATCCGGAAGGCCCCCAGCTTTTCCGGGGTATATTTCCTTATACCAAGGTGGGACGCATCGAGTTTGATGATAATATTGTCATGCCCCGGCCGGCAGATCCCTGTTTCATCACGGATACCACATTCCGCGACGGACAGCAGGCCAGACCTCCCTATACGGTGCGTCAGATTGCGCGTATTTTCGATCTGCTGCACAAGCTCGGCGGCAAGAGCGGGCTTATTCAGGCGTCGGAATTTTTCATGTATTCCCCCAAGGACAGACGGGCCGTCGAGATATGCCGTTCCCGCGGCTATCGTTTTCCCCGCGTGACAGGCTGGATACGGGCCAATATTGAGGACCTCAAGATCGCCCGCGATATGGAGTTCGACGAAGTCGGCATGCTCACCAGCGTGTCCGACTATCATATCTATCTCAAGCTGGGAAAGAGCCGCGAGCAGGCGATGAACGATTATCTGAAAATCGTGTCTCAGGCTCTGGAATGGGGAATTGTGCCCCGCTGTCATTTCGAGGATGTCACCAGAGCGGATATTTACGGCTTCTGTCTGCCCTTTGCGGCAAAGCTGATGGAGCTTGCGACTCAGGCTTCCATGCCGGTGAAGATACGGCTCTGCGATACCATGGGCTTCGGCGTTCCCTATCAGGGAGCTGCCCTGCCGCGCTCGGTGCAGCGTATCGTGCGCGCCTTCACCGATGAGGCGGGGGTGCCGGGGCAATGGCTGGAATGGCACGGACACAATGATTTTCATAAGGGGCTGGTCAACGGCGTGACGGCCTGGCTTTTCGGCTGCGCTGCGGTGAACGGCGCCCTGCTCGGCTTTGGGGAGCGCACGGGCAATACGCCTGTGGAAGCTCTGGTGATGGAGTACATTTCCCTCACCGGACAGGACGAGGCTGCGGATACCACGGTGATTGCGGAAATAGGCGAGTTCTTTGAAAAGGAACTCGAATATGTCATTCCGCCCAATTACCCCCTTGTCGGGCGGGATTTCAATGCCACCAGCGCCGGCGTGCATGTGGACGGACTGGCGAAGAACGAGGAAATTTACAATATTTTCGATACGGCAAAGATTCTCGGTCGACCCGTGCCCATCATTATTACGGATAAGTCCGGACGCGCCGGTGTGGCCTACTGGATCAACCACAATCTCAAACTGCCCCCGGATCGGGAGGTCAGCAAGAAGCATCCTTCCGTGGGGCTGATTTACAACGAAATCATGAAGGCCTACGAAGAAGGGCGCAATACTTCCTTCTCCAACAAGGAAATGGAAGCTCTGGTCAAACGCTACATGCCGGAACTCTTTGTTTCCGAACTCCAGCGGATCAAACGTCTGGCCGGCAGACTTGCGGCGCATCTCATCGAACGCCTCGCAGCAAGCTGTACGGTGAGTGCGGACGATACCAAAACTCCGGCTCTCATGCGGGATTTCGTGGCGCATTATCCGTTTATCCAGTTCCTGACCCTGACGGATGCAGAAGGGCGTCTGGTGCAGTCCGTAATCACCGATCCTGCCTATACGGAAAAATACGGCAATCTGCCCCAGCCCGGGTATGACTATTCCAGCCGCGAGTGGTTCAAGGCTCCCATGAGCGACGGACAGCTGCACATCACCGACGTGTACCAGTCCCAGTACACGGGCAAGCTGATACTGTCCGTCTCCATGGCAGTGACGGATGAGAAGGACGAAATTGTCGGCGTGCTGTGCGGGGATATTCAGCTGGAGGAAATTCTCCAGCGCGCTCCCGCTCTCGAGGAAGAGGAAAAGAGAGAAGTCCGGGACGAGATCGAATAAAGTCGCTGCAACGCCTTTCTCTTCTGCCGCTATTCTCTGGAGCAGAAGCTTTTCCGGCGCGTGCGCGGCCCGGAACGTCGGAGTCCGGCAAGAGCGCCGCGCTACATCCGGTCGGTTCTGCGCAGTATGGCGGCGCGACGTTCTGCCTTATGGTGTCCGCGCCAGAGCCATGGAATCGGCTCCCGCAAGACGCGGCGAGTTGCCGGGCCGAAAAAAAACACCGCCCCATCTGGGCGGTGTTTTTTCGTTATGAAGCTTGCTCTGGAACTTTTTACGGTAAAGGAATATGGCCCGGGAATTTTCGGGAAAGCCTTTCCCCTTCCGGGAACGGAATCTGCGCGGATACTCCTCCAGAAGGCGCGCCCCTCCGCGTTGCGGAGAAAAAAAGCGGGAGTTTTCCTTCCGGTTTTCCGGTGAAAAGACGGCTTACTCCGTTTGCAGCGCGGAGATCAGCCCCTTGTCCAGCATGGCCAGAAAGGCGGACACTATTTCCGGATCGAACTGCGTTCCGGAGCAGCGGCGCAATTCCTCGCGGGCCACGTCGATATCCAGTCTGTTTCGGTAGCAGCGGGTGCTGGTCATGGCGTCAAAGGTATCCGCCACGCAGATGATGCGTGCTATGAGGGGAATTTCCTCACCCTTGAGTTTGTTCGGATAGCCTTTGCCGTCAAAACGTTCGTGATGGAAGCGCGTTCCGAGTTCGATACCCTTCAGCGATTTGACATCCTTGAGAATATCCGCGCCGATATCCGGATGACGGCGCATGAGGGCGAATTCTTCTTCGGTCAGATGTCCGCGCTTTTTGAGAACGTTGTCCGGTACGCCGATTTTTCCGACGTCGTGGAGCAGGGCGATATGATAAATGTTGTCGCAGTCCGCTTCGCTCCAGCCCAGATATTCCGCAAGGGCGCGGCTGTAGGTTGCCACACGCTGGGAATGGCCCTGCGTGTATTCGTCCTTGGCATCAATGGCTCTGGCAATGGCGAGAATGGTTTGCAGCGCCAGTTCTTCCACTTCGCGGGTCTTTTCGTCCAGCCTGCCCTGGAGATCCTTTCGATAGTCCTCCAGTTCAAGCATATTGGCGATACGACTGCGCAGCACTTCGGGGGCAAAGGGTTTGGTGATGAAGTCGCAGGCTCCGAGCTCCAGGCACTCGGCTTCGGTTTCCGTGGACTGTGCGGCGGTGAAAAAAATGACGGGCAGTTTCTCGCAACCGGGAATCGCCCGAATGCGTTCGAGTGTTTCCCGTCCGTCCATATACGGCATGAGCAGATCAAGAAGAATGAGATCCGGAAGCCCTTCATGGAGACGTTGCAGGGCCTCTTCCCCGGAAGAGGCAAGCGCAAGTCGGTGTTCTGCTCCAAGGATATGGCGGACGGCGCCCAGTGCGGTTTTGCTGTCGTCGACAATCAGAATATTGTGTTTTTCCATATGATCAGATCGTTATGTTAAAAAATCAGCCTGCGCGGACTCCGCAGTCCGGACATCTGCGTTCCGTCAGAACGCTTCATGCCGGGCATTTCTCATGACACTAATGCACATTGCACGTCAATTCAACAGAAAGAAGCGTTTTTTGTTCGATTAGATGAAGCCCCGCAGAATGGCTCATGCATCGCCGTGTTCGTCGCGGTCTTCCAGCTCCCTGGTATAACGGCATTTCGGGTTGGGACAGGCGATATGGCGACCTCTGGCGCGCGTGGTCTTTATGACCAGCAGGGGGGAATCGCATTCCGGGCAGTGTTCGTTTACCGGCCAGTCCCACAGCGCATAGTCGCATTGCGGATACTGGTCGCAGGAATAGAAGATCTTGCCCCGTTTGGAACTTTTTTCCACCAGTGTTCCCTTGCCGCAGGCGGGGCAGGGCACGCCGGTGGAAAAGGGAGCGGCATAGGTGCATTTGGGGTAGTTGGAACAGCTGAGGAAACGGCTGCCGGTATGAGACTTCTTGAGGACGACGTTGCCGCCGCACTTCGGGCAGGTGCCGACCACTTCATATGTGGGAGCCTGCTTTTCCTCAATCCTGATCGCGCCCTTTTCGTCGCGGGAAAAGTTCGTGGTGTAGCGGCATTCCGGGTATCCGGTGCAGGCCAGAAATTCGCCGCTTTTGCCGAATTTGACCGCCAGAGGCTTGCCGCATTTCGGACAGGGGAGATCCGTCACCAGTCCTCCCTTGACGGGCGCCATATTTTTGGAAGCTGCGCTCAATGCCGGGTTGAAATCTTTGGTGAAATCCCGGAGAAGCCCCACCCAGCCGAGTTCGCCGTCCGCCACCTTGTCCAGATTGTCTTCCATTCCGGCGGTAAATCCCACGTCCATAAGTGTGGGAAAATGCTCGCGCAACTGGGCGCAGACTACATTGCCGAGATCCGTGGGCACAAAGCGTTTGTCCTCAAGACGCACATATTCCCGATCCAGAATGGTGGAAATGATCGTGGCATAGGTGGAAGGACGTCCTATGCCCCGTTCTTCCAGTTCTTTGACCAGAGATGCTTCCGTATAGCGGGGGGCGGGCTGGGTGAACTTCTGTTCCTTGCTCAGCTTGAGCAGTTTCAGTTCCTCCCCCTGCCTGAGGGGCGGAAGCGCGTCTTCCTCTTCTTCGGCAGGCCGTGGCAGAGCTGCGAGCCAGCCGGGGAAAAGCAGCCGTTCGCCCTTGGCACGCCATTGAGCCGGGCCGCAGTTGATCAGCGCCACGGTATCATGAAATCTGGCGGCGGCCATTTGCGAGGCCAGAAAGCGGGACCAGATCAGACTGTAAAGACGGAACTGATCGGGGGTGAGAAATTCTTTGACATCCGCAGGCGCGAGGGTGACGTCGACGGGACGTATGGCTTCATGCGCGTCCTGAGCGCCTGCCTTGCCCTTGAACACCCGGCCCTTGCCGCCCGGGGCGAGAAAATCGCTGCCGTAGCGTTCCTGAATGTAGGTCGTTGCCGCTGCGCGGGCTTCATCCGCAATACGCACGGAGTCCGTACGCATGTAGGTGATCAGAGCCGTAGTGCCGCGATCGCCCAGCTCTATGCCTTCATACAGGCGTTGCGCCGTGGACATGGTACGCTTGGCGGAAAAGCCGATTCTCTGGTTGGCTGTCTGCTGGAGCGTCGAGGTGGTGAAAGGAGGAAGCGGATTGCGGGCGCGTTCCTTTTCTTCCACCGATTCCACCACAAAGGGCTTGTCCTTCATGGCCTTTTCCAGCTCTTCCGCCGCCTCCGCATTGGGAACGGAGGCTTTCTTGCCCTTGATTTTCAGCAGTTCCGCCTTGAAAGGCGGGGGAGTCGAACCTTCCAGCAGGGCGCGGAACAGCCAGTATTCCTCCGGTTTGAAGGCCTTGCGTTCCTCCTCGCGTTCCACGATCAGGCGCAGTGCGACGGACTGAACGCGCCCGGCGGAAATGCCGCGCTTGACCGTTTTCCAGAGCAGGGGGGAAATCTTGTAGCCGACCAGCCTGTCCAGTACGCGGCGGGCCTGCTGGGCTTCAAAAAGATCGGGATTTATGTCGCGCGGATGTTCCAGCGCGTCCTTCACCGCACGGGAGGTGATTTCGTTGAACTGGATTCGCTTGATATTTTTGGCTTTATCCTTGATGACCTGCGCAATATGCCAGGCTATGGCCTCGCCTTCGCGATCCGGGTCGGGCGCAAGATAGACGGTATCGGCCTTGGAAGCGGCGTCCTGAAGATCGTGGACAATCTTTTCCTTGCCCTGAATGGTCTGGTAGCGCGGCGCGAAATCATGTTCCTCATCCACGCCTATTTCCTTGGTCGGCAGGTCGCGGATATGTCCCACGCTGGCCTGAACCATATATTTGCCGCCCAGAAATTTTTTGATGGTTTTCACCTTGGCCGGTGATTCCACGATAATCAGATCTTTGCCCATGCCTGACCGCCTGAAAGATATTGAAGATGGCGCCACGTTCCCTGCGAAGGCTCCGGCCCGGAAATGAGCGTGCGGGAACGCAAGGAAGATACGTCAAACGTCCGTTCCGTCAAGAGCGGAATGAAAAATCTCCCCGCCCGGCAGTATTCAGCCTCTTTCAGGATGACGACGGGGGGCATCCATGGGCTCGAGCTTGGCGGAGTGGCTTTTTTGTGGCAGAATAAAGGGCAGGCCGGCTGGGCCGGACGTATCCGCATTTTTGTATGAGAGTTCAGTCATGACATCATGTTATGGAATTATTCCAGCTCGTTATGCGTCAACTCGGCTTCCGGGCAAGCCTCTTGTCGATATCTGCGGCAAGCCCATGATCTGGCATGTGGCAACGCGGGCCATGCGTTGTTCTGCTTTGGAAAAGGTGTGGATTGCTACGGACGACGAGCGGGTGGCGGAATCCGCCCGCAAGTATGAGCTGCCCTGCGTCATGACGGCGGCCAGACACCCCAGCGGAACGGATCGCGTGCGTGAGGCGGCGGGCATACTGGGGCTTCCCTCCGATGCAGTCATAGTTAATATTCAGGGGGATGAACCTTTGCTGGAAGCTGCCATGCTGGGCGAACTGCTGGCTCCTTTTGAGGAGAGCGACGTGCAGTGCGCCACTCTGGCCACGCCCTTGGATCCCGTGTCCGATGCGCAGCTCATTGCCTCCCCGAATCAGGTCAAGGTCGTGAGGAATCTGCGCGGGGACGCGTTGTATTTTTCCCGTGCGCCGATTCCGTATCCGCGGGATGGCGCGACCCCCGAGTATCTTGGTCATGTGGGGATATATGCCTTCCGGCGTCAGACTCTGGAACGCATGAGCGCGCTGCCTCCCAGTCCGCTGGAACAGCTTGAAAAGCTGGAACAGCTGCGCCTGCTGGAGAACGGTATTCCCATGCGGGTGGTGACCACGGCCTTCCGTACCTGCGGCGTGGACACGCCGGAAGATCTGGAGTTCGTCCGCCGCGAAATGGAGCGCAGAGCCGGCTGATTTTTTCAAAAACCGTAACCTGGAACAAAAATATGTCTCAACTTGCCACTGCCAGGCGTCAGCTTAATTCCATCAAGTCGCTTATCCGTCAGGAAAAGTTTCTTTCCGCCGTTCAGACGCTGCGGGAAGCGGTTATCACCGTTTTTCGCGAACCGCTTATGAAGGCGGAAAAGGAAGAGTTTGAACGCCTCATTTCCGATGCTTCCTATCATATCGTTTGCGATCCGCATGTCCGCAAGTCCGCGGCCCTGGATCTCAAATATGTGCCCGGCAAGGAGCG
Organism: Candidatus Mailhella merdavium; assembly: GCA_019119045.1. Taxonomy (GTDB): domain Bacteria; phylum Desulfobacterota; class Desulfovibrionia; order Desulfovibrionales; family Desulfovibrionaceae; genus Mailhella; species Mailhella merdavium. The sequence goes on from DWXS01000056.1 coordinate 10,494, forward strand.
CGAGTTTCTTGACGGACTCAATATGCTCCTGGAAACCTTTGACGGTCAGTTTCAGGATGACGCGCGGGAAAGCGCGCGTCAGATGGAGGAAAAAAGACAGCAGGAACTGGAACGCGGCCAGCAGAAGCTTGATGCCGGGCAGGTGGACGCCGCCCGCGCCGTGTTTTCCGTGCTGGTCCGGGAAAATCAGAATAATTATGATCTCCGCGTCGACATAGGCGAACGCTTCCTGCGTGCCGGGGAGTATGAGGACGCCGTGCATTATTTCGGGGAGGCGCTGGAAGGAATGCCCGGCGCGGCCCACATTTACAACAGTCTGGCCGTTGCCCAGCGCAAAATGGGGAAATACGCCGAGGCGGAGCAGAGTTATATCAAGGCCGCCCAGAGCGGGTACAAGGACTCCCATCTCTTTTTCAACATGGGCAGGCTGTATGTGGACTGGAAGAAATGGGACAAGGCGGTAAAGGCTGCTCAGAGCGCACTGCAACTGGACCCTGATTTCGTGGAAGCACGGAAACTCATGACCTATGCTGAAAAAATGAGGGACAAGGGGCTGTAGTCTCTGTTCCGACATGACGCCGACAATCCGGAGTGTACATGTTCAAGAATATTGTGATTGCCGTACTTGCGGCCTGCTGTATTTTTCTGGTGCTGAATCAGCGTATGGAACGGGTCGCGTGGGGAGAGGGGGAAATAAGCCCCGCCGAATACGGCGGACTGGCCGCTTTGCGCGATATATTCCCTCCTGACGAATACAGAGACAGGGTATTGCCTCTTTTGCGCGGGGCCTTTCAGGACGGAAAGATCAGTCGCGATCGGCTCGCGGCTCTGGGAACAGAATTGAAGGAGCTGGGTGCAAGGACACTTTCCGTACTGGAAAAGGAGCGGGCGCAGGACAAATTCGTCAGAGCGTGGAACGACGCCCTTTCCGGAGCTAAGGAAGGAGCGGAGAGCTTCAGCGAATCCTTCAGCCGCCAGCTCGGCGAAGCCATGCGGGAGCTGGGCGAAACCTGGAACGACATGACAGGTAAGAATGCTCCTCAGGCTCCGTCCAGTTCGACACAGGACGGAGTCATGCTGTAGCAGAAGAATGAGGCGTGCCAGCCGTCTCTTGAACGAGGGGGGCTGTACCCGCATCCTGAACGCTCTCCTCCCTGGATGACAGATCGGGATGCGGATATTTTTCTGCCATGCGTCTCCAAAACATGAAGGGAGAAATGCGCTGTTCCGCCATGGAATATGGAGCCGTATCCCGCAGGAAGGTCAGACTTAAAAGCCGTGTTCCAGAAGCGGTCGCTGTCCGGGAGCTGCGTTTCATGTACGCCGGCGATGTTCCGCAGCCCTGCTCCCGATATGGGAACGGTCTGACATATCGACGGAAAATGTCGAAGTCCTTTCGTGACGCAGCCGCTTTTCATATGCTTCAGGGGCGGGAGTTGACGCGCTTCAGATGCGTTCCGCCAGAGCCGCAGCTCTCTGTTCGCCGTCGGTATTTTTTATTGCGCCCGCGTCAAGAACGCCGGGTATCAGAACTTCGCCCGCGGAACTCCATTCCAGCAGCTTCAGGGTACGCAGATAGGGTTTGAGTACGGCCTCCTCGCCGACCCACATGTCCTTTTCTTCCCAGCAGGCGAGCAGCCCCGCCCGTTTACCCTTCATGCGATTATCTTTCATGCCAAGAATATAGAACGCAAAAAACTTGTCGATGACGGCCTTGATTTTCGCCGGGATACTGTACCAGTACACGGGGCAGGACAGCAGGATGAAGTCGGCCTTTTCCAGCGCGGCGGCAATGGTATTGAAATCGTCGCGGGCAATGCAGGCTTTTTCCGTTCCGTAGCAGCTTCCGCAGGCCATGCAGCCTTCCACGTTCATGAAGGCCGCGTCAAAGCGGGTGACGGAATAGCCCCGGAGTTCGCAGGCCTGAGTAAAGGCCCTGGTCATGGCAAAGCTGTTGCCGTTGCGGCGTGGACTGCCCGTGATGACGACGATGTTCTTTGCGTTTTGCATGGCTCTTCTCCCTGAAGAGAGTCGTAAAGTTCTCCGCCCTGGGCGGGTCTGTCCCCATTAACTGCGCGAAAGGAGCGGTTTAAGCAAGCTTCGTCAACCGTCTCGTACCCTTTCAGCATCTTATGGGAGACAGGAGCATGCGGGGAGGGAGAGTGATGGGGCAGGATACCTTCCCTGTCGGATCCGGCAGTCGTGCGAACGTAGTCTGTACGCTCATTGCTGTCGGATATGTATCGGTTGTCTTAAGGTATTCTGAAAAGTGGGGGGATACTCTCAGTCTTCAGGCGAGGGCATTCTCTGCTTTTCGGCAGAAATTCGGACGCGATCGGCGGGAGATTGCCTCCCGCCGGGGCTGTTGATCGGAAAGAGTGAATGGTTACCTTAGAGGATAAGGCCCGCGTCAAAACCCGTTTCAATGGCATGCTGCATGTTCGAGGCCTTTTTGCAGTCGCCGATGTTGATCACATCGAAAGAAACGTTTTTGAAGCTGTCGCGTTCCTCAATCAGAGGCGTCGTACCCGTGGCAATGATGACCGTATCGGCAGGGAGGAAACTTTTCCCTTCTCCGTTTTCTATGTGGACGCCGGAGTCCGTGATTTCCGTTGCCCGGGTATCCAGCAGCGTTGTCACATGCTCCTTTTCCATGAATTGCAGGATGGACATGCGGATGCACAGTTCCGCATTGCCAGTCTGGAAGTGGGTCAGTTCGACGACGGTGCAGTCGTGCCCGCGTTCGCTCAGATGTATGGAGAGTTCGCACCCTATGTCGCCGCCGCCAGTACCGTGAAAGGCACCGCCAGCACGATTCCAAAGCTGCC
>DWXS01000057.1 GCA_019119045.1 Candidatus Mailhella merdavium
AGGGAACGTCCCAGCCTCTTTTATAGTCAAGGAATACTTTTTATGCACGCCTTTTACCTTCCCCCTGAAAACTGGAAAGAACCATTTACCCTGACCGGGCAGGAAGCTCATCACCTGTCCAAAGTTCTCAGAATGAAACAGGGAGAAAATATTCTCCTCCTTGACGGTCAGGGAAGAGAAGGAACTTTTCAAATTACGGAAATCCACCGACAACACGTCATACTGAAGCTACTTTCAAGCCTGACCCACCCGCGCCCCCACTCCGGACTTATCCTTGCCGCAGGCTGGGGAAAAGCGGCTAGACGCGGCTGGATACTGGAAAAGGCCGTCGAATTTGAAGCCTCCGGGTTATGGTTCTGGCAGGCAGAACGAAGCCAGTTCCCTGTTCCGGACGATATCCGTCAGCAGTGGCAGGCCCAGCTGGTTGCCGGCGCAAAACAGTGTCATAACCCCTGGTTACCGGAGCTGCGCACAATTTCCGGCGGCGTATCCGAACTTATCGCCATAGCGCAGACCATCGAACATAAACAGGTACTTGTGGAAAGCGGTTATCAGGCGCAGGCATTCCTTTCCATGGACTACCTGGCGCAACCCGGTCTGACTCTTTGTGTGGTAGGCCCCGAGGGAGGCTTTGCCCCTGGAGAGGTAGACGCCTTCCAGAAGGCAGGCTTTGAAACTTTTACCATGGGAACCCGAATACTTCGCTGGGAAAGCGCGGCTCTTATGGCGCTGGGATTGCACTGGTGGGGACGTCAGATGTCCTCTGCGTCCTGAATGCCCGTCACAGATAACGCTCGGCCGCCCGTTGTTTATCCATTTTGCAGGATGTTCTAATCATGTCCGTATCTCAGCCGCTTCCAGAAAGTCTGCGACCTGAAGATTTTGCCGCCTTCGTCGGACAGGAACACCTTGCCGCCCGCATAAAATCTCTGCTTTCTGCTCCCCGTCTGCCCAGTCTGCTGCTGTTCGGCCCCCCGGGATGCGGCAAATCGACGCTTGCCCTGCTTCTTGCAAAGGCCCGCGGAGGAAAGGTGTTGCGGATCAGTGCGCCGGAAGCAGGACTTCAGCAGCTCAGAAGACAACTAAACGGAGTGGATATTCTTGTTCTGGACGAGCTGCATCGGTTTTCCAAAGCACAGCAGGACTTTTTTCTTCCTCTTCTTGAGAGCGGGGAAATCACCATGCTGGCAACGACGACGGAAAACCCTTCCTTCAGTGTGACAAGACAGCTTCTGTCACGTTTGCATGTACTCAGGTTACGTCCTCTGCTTAAAGAAGAGCTGTTTGTTCTCGCACGACGCGGGGCAGAAAAAGAAGGCGTCATCCTTGCCGACGAGGTGTTGAATTTTCTTGCAGGCGTCTCAAACGGTGATGCGCGAACGCTGCTCAATCTTGTCGAATACGTATCGTCAATGCCGGAAGAACAACGTTCTCTGACGGAAGTTCGTCAGAACTTGCCTGAAATCCTCAGTCGACACGATAAAGACGGAGATAATCACTATGAACTGGCTTCGGCACTTATAAAATCAATCAGAGGAAGCGATCCCGATGCCGCCTTGTACTATCTCGCCTGCCTGATTGAGGGAGGAGAAGATCCCAGATTCATTTGCAGACGCCTGATTTTATCTGCCTCTGAAGATGTCGGCCTTGCCGATCCCTCCGCGCTCCCGCTGGCCGTGGCCTGTCAACAGGCTGTCGAATTTGTGGGAATGCCCGAAGGTTATATCCCGCTGGCAGAAACCGTCGTTTATCTTGCCCTTGCTCTCAAGAGCAACTCAACCTATGCGGCCTGGCATAATGCCGTGCGCGAGATCAAAAACAGCGGCCCCCGACCAGTGCCGCTCCATTTGCGCAATGCCACAACACGCCTGCAAAAAGAATGGGGCTACGGCAAAGATTATCTGTACCCGCACAATTTTGCAGGCTCCTGGGTTGCTCAGGAATACCTGCCTGCCGATGTGGTTGTCCGTCGTTTTTATCAGCCCAAAGAACTGGGGCAGGAGCCAAGGCTTGCCATGTGGTGGAAAAAGCGCATGAACAGCAGCGGCCCGATTTTTCCCAAAAAGAAAACTCACTGATTACACGTCCCGGAGCCTAAAATGAGCATATATTCATGTAACTATGATACGTCCTCCCCCAGGTCATGCAATTTTCCCTCTCTGCGTTTCTACGGCCTCATGGCAGGAATCCTGAGGCGGGCCGGCTCCCTCGCCCGTTCTCGCCCCTATACGGGCGAAGACTGGATACACAGCAGCGAAGAAGTAGGGAAGGCCCTGGAAGCGGCAGGAGGGCAAATTCATATTGAGGGCGTCGAGCATGTCTCCGGACTGGATTCCCCCTGCGTTTTTGTTGCCAACCACATGAGTACGCTGGAAACTTTTCTGCTGCCCAGTATCATACAGCCCATTCGCGATGTGACCTTTGTTGTGAAAGGTTCGCTGCTCAAATATCCCTGTCTCGGCCCGGTACTCAAGTCACGAGATCCTCTTGTCGTCGGACGAACAAACCCCCGTGAAGATCTTTCTGTCGTTCTGGACGGAGGAAGCAGACACCTTGCCTCGGGGCGTTCCGTCATAATATTCCCCCAGGGAACACGATCTCACACCGTTGATCCCGGCTCTTTCAGCAGTCTCGGCACCAAACTGGCACGCAAGGCAAAAGTGCCGGTCGTCCCCATTGCGCTGAAAACCGACGCCTGGGGTACAGGAAAGCTTATCAAGGATATAGGCTGGATTCATCCGGAACTGCCTGTTCATATAAAATTTGGAGAGCCTGTTTCCATTGAAGGAAACGGCAAGGCGGAACACGAAAAAATTCTTGCGTATATTCAGTACTGGCATGAACAATGGGTGCAGGAAGCCCGGACAAAGGGAGTTTCCCGATGAGTCTCTCCCCTTGCACTGCCGAAGCCGTCCTGCGCCGCTGTCAGCTCATCGGCTTCAACCTTGCCGAAAAAGAAGCCGGACAGCTTGCAGAGTATCTCGGCCTGCTTATGAAATGGAACAAAGTGATGAATCTGGTCGGAGCAGACTCATGGGAAAGCTGTCTGGAAAAGCTTGTTTCCGACAGTCTGCATCTGGCCAGCTATTTGAAAAGACGGAAAGATATTCTTTTCAAATCTCTTTCCGATGCGGCTCAGATATGGGATCTGGGCTCCGGTGCCGGTCTTCCCGGCATTCCCTTGCGCATACTCTGGCAGGAAGGAGAATACTGGCTTGTTGAAGCGCGAGAAAAGCGCGCTCTATTTCTCGCCACAGTGTTGAGTCGCCTTATGCTGCCTCATACTCAAGCCTTTCACGGCCGCGTTGAAAACTTTATGACGGAACGTATGGCAGATCTGGTTCTGAGTCGCGCATTCATGCCGTGGGAGGATATACTGACTCTGTTGAACGGAAAAATACGCGAAGGAGGACACGTCTTGTTTATGGTAAACAGCCCTCTTTCCGAGTCTTTTATTCCCGACGGCTGGCGTCTGGAAGACGTTCACACCTACAAAGCAGGCCGGGGAACCCGCTATTTCTGCTCTGTTGCTGTCTTGCCGAACAAGGCCCCGAGTTGAGATCCCTTAAAAATGATTGCTGTGGCGGTGGTATCAGCGAGTTCACCAAGCTCCATAAGTTTTTCAAGAAATTCAAGCATTTCCTGCCGCCGCTCTTCCCCGGACCATTTAAAATCTTCCTCCATGTTACCGGATTTCATATACTCTTCCAATTCTTCAAGATATTTCATGTTCAGCATAGATACTCCGAAATTTTTTCGGTGACTCACAAACCGAAATTAATCTGACCGCCTTTTATCCAACTCTGAATCCCGTCACAGATACCGAAGCTCTGCCTCGTATTCATCTTAAAAAATACGAATAAACCCGCAGCAGGTCAAGCAGCCGGAGAGTTGCGTTTTTTTTTATGCCGTTTATGCTTAGAGTCAATTCATCCATGCCTGTCTGAGGGGCTGTCTTGTTATTATTCCCCCGGACATGCCAACGTCTTATACATATAAAGGATGCAACGATGAAAAAGCTGTACACTCTGGGCCTGATATTATCCCTGGCGCTGGGAAGCGCATGCGCAAACTATTCCAATACGGGCAAAGGCGCAGCTTACGGTACCGCAGGAGGAGCTGCAGCCGGGGCGATTCTTGGTCAGATAATAGGCGGTAATACGGAATCTACGCTCATAGGCACGGCAGCCGGAGCAATTATCGGCGGCGTCGCGGGTGCAGGTATAGGCAATATGATGGATCAGCAGGAAAGTGAAATGCGTCAGGCTCTTGCCTCGTCGCAGGCCGTAGCACTCCAGCGCGAAGGCAATATGCTGGCACTGACATTTAAAAGCGACTTCACGTTCGACGTCAATTCTGACGTAATTCGCCCGGGACTGAACAGCGAACTGGATCGCATTGCCCAGGTGCTGAACAATTATCCCCAGACGAACATTCGCGTTGAAGGCCATACGGACAGCACCGGCTCTGCTGCTTATAATCAGACACTCTCCGAACGTCGTGCAAACAGCGTCAGAAACGCTCTGATCCAGCGAGGCATTGCTGCTTCTCGGATTTCAACTGTCGGATATGGCGCCAGCTCCCCCATCGCTGACAACAGTACGGAATACGGTCGCCAGCAGAACCGCCGTGTTGAGGTACGCATAATCCCGATGCAATAAAAAACAAGGCTCCATTCGCTATCCTCGGATGGAGCCTTGCTTTCAGTTTCAGCATATAGGGTATAGATAACAGCAAAATTGTATTGTTATATTTATCAAAATAATATTACGGCTTATTCAGCTCCCTCTAAATAGAAAATAATACCTTCTTTTCAGTTATCTGACCAACATAAAGATACTTTTCCAATCAGACTAACATCCGACATCGGATATGATGCGAGTGATCCTGTCGTCCAGACATCAACCCATTATAAGGAGATACAGATGTATAAATTATTCTTATCTGCATTTACCCTGATAGCGGTAATTTCCCTGAACGGGTGTTCCTGGGTAGGCGAAACCGTAGGAAAGGCAAAAGCCGGCGTTGAAAACGCCATAAGCGATACCAAGGAAGGATACCACAAAGGATATGCGGAAGAAAAAGAGCAAGCTCTTTAATAGTTCCGCCTTACTCCAAAAATGAATGGATCCCCGTAAAAATTACCTGTGCGGCAATGGCCGCAAGCAACAAGCCGGTCAACTTGGAAAGCACGGCTATTCCCGTCTTGTGGAGCAGTTTTTCTACCTGCTCGGCCATAAGAAGAAGAGCCATGACACCCAAAGATGAAATAAGCAGAGAGCAGGCCCCGATAAGACGACTTTCTACTGTTCCAGCCGAGGCCCCCATGACCATGACCGTACCGATGGAGGCAGGCCCCATGCACAACGGAATGGCCAGAGGGACAACACTGATATCTGCATCGACGGGCATGGAAGGGTGTTCCGCAGTCTCATTCATTAAAGAAAAGGCCGTGAGAAAAAGAAGCGTTCCTGATCCGATCCGGAATGCGTCAAGAGTAAATCCAAATGCGCCGAAAATGGATTCTCCGAAAAAGTAAAGGATCAGCGCAATGATGAAGACGGCACTTCCTGTACTCAGGGCCGTTCTGCGCTTCTGCTTTGCAGTATAATTTTTGGTACCGCTCAAAAAGGCACTTAATACCGCAGGTGGCGTCATCAAGGCA
>DWXS01000058.1 GCA_019119045.1 Candidatus Mailhella merdavium
GAAAGTGCTTTTGAGTGGTTTTGGCGGAGGGCTTTCATGGGGAACAACATGTGCCACATACAGGAGGTAGGACGATGGCGGAACAAGAAGCACTTGATAATAGCTCAACTTGTTCACAAAGTATCAGGACGTGAGGTGACAGTTTCGCTTGGTCAGGATCTACGTGACGACTTGCTGGACTCTCTCGACATACTGGTATTTTTCATGGAACTGGAAAAAGAAACAGGGATAGCTGTTCCAGAGACTGAAACGCTTGTGGAAGATGGCTGGTATAAGGTGGACAGACTTTGTGCCGAGATCATGAAAAAACAGAAAACTGACTAGCAGCTCATATCTCTGGTTCTTTGCCCTTTTGTCTGCGCTGTCTGCCACAGTGTTTTAACGGCGGAAGGTGTAGTTCCATATATAAAAAAGCCCCCCGGTTTTCATGAACCGGGGGGCTTTCGTTAGCTGTTTATCCGGGGAAACGTGGTGGCTACTTCACTTCTGTGAAATCGGCGTCCATCACATCATCGCCCTTGTCCTGACTCTGTGCGCCTGCCGCACCCTGAGGGCCTGCCGCTCCGGCCTGAGAAGCGGAGGCTCCGCCGGCCTGCTGTTGCTGATAGAGCTGTTCGGCCAGCTTGTGGGAAGCCTTGGCCAGTTCTTCCGTCGCAGCCTTTATAGCCGCAGCGTCTTCACTTTCCATGGTTTTCTTCAGGGCTTCCATCTTGGACTGGATGTCGACCTTGAGGTTGGAATCCAGTTTGTCTCCGAGATCGTTCAGCGATTTTTCGGTGCCGTAAATCAGGCTGTCGGCGTGGTTACGCGCTTCGATGACTTCCTGCTTCTTCTTGTCATCGGCGGCATGAGCTTCGGCTTCCCGCACCAGATTCTGGATTTCCGCTTCCGACAGACCGGAGGAGGACGTAATCTGGATGGACTGCTGCTTGCCGGTTCCGAGATCCTTGGCCGACACGTTCACGATGCCGTTTGCGTCGATGTCGAAGGTCACTTCAATCTGAGGCATACCGCGAGGCGCAGGCGGAATACCGGTGAGGTCGAAACGGGCCAGCGTCATGTTGTCGCCTGCCATCGGACGTTCACCCTGAAGAACGTGGATGGACACCGAGGGCTGGTTGTCCGCAGCCGTGGTGAAGGTCTGGCTTTTGCGGGTGGGAATGGTGGTATTGCGATCGATCAGCTTCGTGAACACTCCGCCCATGGTTTCAATACCGAGAGACAGAGGCGTCACGTCCAGCAACAGCACGTCCTTCACGTCACCGGCGAGGACGCCGCCCTGAATGGATGCACCCATGGCGACCACTTCATCCGGGTTCATGGAACGGTTGGGTTCCTTGCCGAAGAATTCGCCGACCTTCTTCTGAACCAGAGGCATACGGGTCATGCCGCCGACCAGCACGACTTCGTCGATTTCGGAGGCGGAGAGTCCGGCGTCGGCCAGAGCCTTGCGGCAGGGTTCAATGGAACGTTCCACAAGATCGCTGACAAGCTGTTCCAGTTTTGCCCGGGAAAGCTTCATCATCAAATGCTTGGGTCCGCTGGCATCGGCCGTGATGAAGGGCAGATTGATTTCCGTCTCCATGGAGGAGGACAGTTCCTTCTTGGCGTTTTCCGCCGCTTCCTTCAGGCGTTGCAGGGCCATACGATCCTTGGAAAGATCGATGCCGTTTTCCTTTTTGAATTCATCCACCAGATAACTGATGATTCTCTGGTCGAAGTCTTCGCCGCCGAGGAACGTGTCGCCGTTGGTGGCGCGCACTTCGACGACGTTGTCGCCGACTTCCAGAATGGAGATATCAAAGGTACCACCGCCGAGGTCGAACACGGCGATTTTTTCATTGGCCTTTTTGTCGAAGCCATAGGCCAGAGAAGCCGCCGTAGGTTCGTTGATGATACGTTTGACATCAAGACCGGCAATACGTCCGGCGTCTTTGGTAGCCTGACGCTGCGCGTCATTGAAGTAGGCAGGAACGGTAATGACGGCTTCCGTCACGGGTTCGCCGAGATAGGCTTCCGCATCTTTCTTGAGCTGAGCCAGAATCTTTGCGGAAATTTCCGGCGGGCTGTAGTGACGTCCGTCAACTTCCACCGCTGCATCGCCGTTGCTCGCGGCGACGATGTGGTAAGGGGAATGTTCCTTCCAGCGGGTGACTTCAGGTGCGTCGTAACGACGCCCCATCAGACGCTTTACGGCAAAAATGGTACGTTCAGGATTGGTCACGGCCTGACGCTTTGCCGTATCGCCGACGAGCGTTTCCTTATCGGTGAAAGCCACAATGGAAGGCGTCGTACGTCCGCCATTGGGATTGCTGATGCACTTGGGATCCTTGCCTTCCATCACATAGACGCAGCTATTGGTGGTGCCAAGGTCAATACCTATAATCTTGCCCATATGTAAAAATCCTCCTCATCGTACTCAGTATCGGGGCAGCCGGACGAAAAAGGTCCGATTGCTCCACCGGGTTCGGAATATCCGTGCTGTGCTGCGGAGTTTGTTTCTGCACTCCGCGACACGTTCACGAGCAAACCCTTTCAGGGAGGGCGGTCTGCAACCGCCTTCGTTGGAGAAAGTAAGTTGCTTTTGCGCGGCGTCCAGAGGGGGAGGCATATTTTTTTTGTTTTTTTTCGGATCCCGACGTGGAGACGAAAAAAACAGAGGCAGGAAGGTATTGCAGCTGAACCGTGGAGGTGAGGAAAAGCGGGACGGAGGGCGCGCTTCCGTCATCTGCGACAGACGTCAGATATCGAAATCCAGGTCGCGATAGGAGCGGACATGGACGAACGCTGCCCCTTCGTCCTCTTCCGGGGCCGGACGCTGAACCGTGCAGATGATTTCCAGCGAGGAACCGACCATGTCGTCAAGATCTATTCCCGCGCCGCGCGGAAGAATCGCAAACAGTGCGGAGGTATCGTTCTGTTCCAGAGCGACCCTGCACTGAGGGTCGGAAGGAGCGGGAGAAAAGGGAACCAGCGTGCCGCGGATGGTGAGTGGAGCAGCGGAAAGGCTCATGAACAAACCTCATTCCCGAAGTTCACTGTACGGGAGGAAGGGGGAAATGGATGCAGGAAGTTTTCATCTTCCCATTCCTGAAATGGGAGAGACGTGTTGCCTCGACAGATTGTCTCCCGGTTGAAAACACCAGGCATATGAAGAACTCCAGCCCAGAGGCGGGCGGCCTTCAAGGGGTTGTGCGGCAAAGGCCGCGCCTTGTCAAGATACTTTTCCTCTCCGGCCCCGGAGAGGATATAGGAATTTGACCCACGGCAGGTTTTGGGCATAAGAAAACCGGCTGATACCTGAATGCCCGGTATATTTTGAAGGGCAGATTCATGGCGGGCTGCGCAGTATGCGGCAACGAGGCCGAGGGGAGTCTGGTCATGTTCCAGGTTTGAGAAGATGTCGCAGCTATGCCGTGTGTATCCGGAGTGCCCCGGATGGGTCGCGGTAAAGGGGGACAATATGAATACGCTTCCCATCGGGCTTTTCGATTCCGGTGTGGGCGGTCTGACGGTGCTGCGGGCCATGCGTGCCCGTATGCCCGGCGAATCGTTCCTGTATCTTGGCGATACCGCCAGACTGCCTTACGGAACGAAAAGTCGGGACACCATTATCCGTTATGCGCTTCAGGTGACGGCGAAACTGGTCGAAAGAAAGATCAAGCTGCTGGTGGTTGCCTGCAACACCGCTACGGCTGCCTCGCTTCCGGCTTTGAGACGGGCGTATCCGGAAATTCCCGTCATCGGTGTGGTCGAACCGGGCGCAAGGGCTGCATGCAGAGCGTCGCGCGGAGGAGATATCGCCGTCATTGCGACGGAGTCCACCATTCGCGGAAGGGCTTATGACGAAGCCATTCTGCGGATTCGTCCCGATGCCAGGGTCATCGGGCTGGCCTGCCCTCTGTTTGTCCCCATGGTTGAAGACGGACTTGTTGAAGGGGAGCTTGCCGAAGGAATTGCCGCCCGATATTTGGATGGTATTTTCCGCACGCCGCGGGAGAGAGGAGAAAAGGTTCCCGATTGTCTGGTTCTGGGCTGTACGCATTTTCCTCTTCTGGCAGAGGCCATTGCGCACGTGGTCGGTCCGGATGTGACACTTGTGGATTCCGCCGCCACTACGGCACAAGCCGTGAAGGAGATTCTGGAAAAGGAAGGATTGTGTTCCCGTAACGAAAGAGGGGAAACCTCTTTTATGACAACCGATGATGCGGAGCGTTTCGCCAGAATGGGCGGGCGTTTTCTCGGCTTTCCCGTGCCGGAATCGCGAGTGGAACTGGTTGATTTATGAATATATTCTTTGTGGTTGCATTGTTGTCCGTCAGGAGTCGGTGATCCTGTATGCCCAGATTGAAACTGACTATTGCCTATGTAGGAACGCATTATTGCGGCTGGCAGGTACAGGCCTGGAAGGACAGGCCGAATCCGCCCACCATTCAGGGGGAGATGGAGCGTGTCCTTGCCGATATCGTGGGCCGTCCCGTCCATGTACAGGGGGCGGGGCGTACTGATTCCGGAGTCCATGCGGACGCGCAGGTGGCGCATTGTGATGTGCCGGAGGAAAAAAATCATCTGGACTGGGTGCTTGCCCTCAACACTCGCCTGCCGCATGATATCCGTGTGACGGATTTTGCCTATGTTCCGGATGAGTTCAATGCCTGTTTCAGCGTATCGCGCAAGGCGTACACCTATGCTCTCTGGCTTGAGCGTCGCTATGTGCCGCCGCGTCTTTATCCTTTTGTCTGGGGCTGCGGACCTCTGGATCTTGACAGAGTGGACGCGGCCATTCCCCATATGGTGGGAGAGCATGATTTTGCCAGTCTGCAAAATCGGGGAACGGATATAAAAAGCAGCGTTCGGAATGTCTATTCCATCGAGCGTTTTTCGTCTCCTGTTCCGGGGCAGGAAAAGATGATGCTGCTGCGTTTTGAGTCAAACGGTTTTCTGAAGCAGATGGTTCGCAATATGGTTGGGCTGCTGGTTGCCTGTGGAAGAAGAAAATTTGATCCGGATGCAATTCCCGCTCTTCTCGAAGCCCGAGATCGCCGTTGCGCGCCGGTGACTGCGCCTCCTCAGGGGCTGACGCTCACCAGAATATGGTATGACTGATTCGTCCATGCCGGAAAAGCGTCTGGGGTCCGGGAGAGGGGAAAAATCATGCGCCTTGCCCATTGAGGGAAGCTGACATAACATGACGCATTACGGATTGACGGCAACTGTATATTTTGCCGCCGTGCCGCCGTGGGGCGGCAAGTTCAAGAGCCAGATGCTCGAGGAGAGCCGACATGCACCATTCCATTTTGAATATCCGCCTGCGCGTTCTGCCGCTTGTTCTCCTGTGCTGCTTCGCGCTGTCCGGATGCGCCAATCTTTTTAAAATCAGCCTGAGCGGAACTTCCGAGGCAACGCTTGGCTACAGTCCGGAAGAAGAGGCGATGATCAACACCTGGCTGCAGAGTCTCGTCGGACTGACGACAACCCAGCAGGGACAGAAAGCCGCGGCCGTCTGGCGCGACGCATCGGCTAACCCCGCGCTGCGGGAAAGAGCTTCCTATCTTGCAGCCGCCCGCCCGGGCAAGTACGCGGAACAGGCCCGGCAGGCTTTGTCCCGGGTTTATGCGGGTGCGGATATTGAGAGAAGGAAGGTCATGGAACGCGTCTATCTGGCGGATTTACGCACGGCGGATAATCAGACGCTGGCCGCTGCGGGGAAAAGCGTTCCCCGTGTGCAGGAGCTTTCCTTCCCCTGGTCGCTGCTGCTGTGGGAGGCGGCGCAGCGTAATCTTCTGTCCGATAATACCGGGATGCTGACCAAATTGTCCGCACCGGGAGTTTTTGCCGATTCAGCCGCGCTCGGCATAGGAGCGGCTCCCGTGCTTACACGGCCCGGAGCAGGAAAGATTGCGTTGCTTCTTCCCCTGAGCGGTTCGGCTTCTTCACTCGGAAAGCAGGTTCAGGCCGGAGCCAGGGCCGCCGCCCGACAGCTTGAAGCGTCCGGCACGAAAATGGATCTTGTGTTCATCGACACCGATCAGCCGGACTGGCTGACCAGATATGCGGCATTGCCGCAGGATTGCGTCACAGTGGGCGGCCCCATGCTGGCAGCTCCGTATTCGGCGCTCAAAACTCAGGGCTTCGGAGGAAAGGCCGTATTCGCCTTTTTATCTCAGCTTCCCGAGTCCTCCGATGAAGGAAGGCTTGCCTGGCGCTTCTTTACCAGCAACGAAGATCAGATCAGCGCGGTGCTGGGTTTTGCATCCAACGAGCTTGGAATACATTCCTTCGGGATACTTGCTCCCAACGACAGTTACGGCGAGCGTATGAGCGCGCTGTTTGCCTCTTCGGCGGCGCGTCAGGGCTGTTCTGTCCGTACGGCGACCTATCCTCTGGGAGATGTGAAGTCCTGGACGAAACTGACGGGTGAATTTGTACAGGCGGTCAATGTGGCACAGGGAACGCTTCCCCGGGCCAGAGCCGATTTCGGCGCCATATTCCTCCCGGACGGATGGAGCAACATGGATATGCTGATTTCCATGCTGCGTTATCACGGGGCCTACAACAGAGTGATGCTCGGTACGGTGCTGTGGGAACAGGGGCTGAAGGGCGGGCATGCTCTCGATCCTGAAACATTCGGTCTTTCCGTATTTCCCGGCGTGTGGGATGACAATTCGGAAAGTCCGGCAGCGGTCGACTTCAGAAACGCCATGAACGGCACAGGGGAAAAGCCCGGGGACTGGTCTGTGCTTGGGTACGACTTCGTCCGCTTTGCCTCTGCGCTTGGTCTGCGCGATATGGTGAAGGACAATGCGTCATTGAATGCGACGCTTGCCGCAGGCCCGAAACTGGAATGGGCGGGAGCGCCCGTGGTGTGGGACGCTCTGGGCCTTGCCCACAGGCAGCTGATTCTTTTCCAGCCCGCACGTCAGGGCAAGATCGCGGTCGATCCTGAAGCCTTCGGCGCCTATTACCGGAAATTGAATAAAATGCCCGGTTCTTCCAGACTGGCCCCTCTGCCGAACGTTGCTCCTGAACCGGAGGAGACGCCGGCGGAAGAGACGGGGCAGCCGCAGACCCCGGGAGACGGGGCTGATGCCGGCCCTTCGGCCGCGGCGCAATAACGGACTTTCCTTACGGAGTGAAAATTTTTGATGTACTTCCGAAACGTCCGGAGAAGGACGCTGATTCGGAGACTTCGGCTTACAGGAACACTTCAGAGATACGAGGCATTCATGGCTCTTTCAAAAGATGACTTTCTGCATCTGTGCAAACTTGCCAAGCTTGCGCCTGCTGCAGAAAAACAGGACTATTACAGCGAGCAGTGCGGAAATATTCTGGCGTACATGGATAAACTTTCGGAACTGGACTGCTCGGGCGTAGACCCCCTTTATTCGCCTGTTGAGCTGAACGCTGCGCTCTGTTCCGGAGCTGCGCTGCATTCCGGCCGTCAGGACGAGGCCTGCCGCAGGCTCACCAGAGAGGAAATACTTGCCAACGCCCCGGCTCGTGGTGGAGACAACGGCGAATTCTTTCTTGTCCCGAGAATTGTGGAGGGCAGATAATGAGCGAACTGTACCGCATTGGTCTGAGAGAAAGCCGTGATCTCCTGCGCTCTGGCGATATTCGGGCGGAAGAGCTGACGGCTGCCTGTCTTGCCCGTATGGATGAGACCGAAGATGCGCTTGGGGCACTTCTGGCCCGTCGCGATGAAGATGCTCTCGAAGAAGCCCGCATCGTGGATACCGCACGGGCAGAGGGACGTATTCCTTCGCTTGAAGAAGCTCCTTTATGGGGGGTTCCGGTAGTTATAAAGGACGCGATCACGGTGAAGGGTGTTCCCTGTACTGCGGGATCGCATATTCTTGAGAACTTTGTGCCTCCCTACGATGCCTTTGTCGTGGAACGGCTGAAAAAAGCCGGGGCGATTATTCTGGCCAAGGCAAATATGGATGAATTTGCCATGGGTTCAACAACGGAACATTCTGCATGGAGACCGACGCGCAATCCATGGGATGTGGAGCGCGTTCCCGGCGGCTCGAGCGGAGGCTCCGCCGCCAGCGTCGCTTCCTGCCAGTGTGCAGGCGCGTTGGGAACCGATACGGGAGGTTCCATCCGTCAACCGGCTGCCCTGTGCGGCTGCGTGGGCTTGAAGCCCACCTACGGCAGAGTGTCCCGTTACGGTTTGCTGGCCTATGCTTCAAGTTTTGACCAGATTGGCCCCATGACGCGTTCCGTGGAGGATGCCGCGCTCATGCTGGGTGTCATATCCGGATATGACAAACGGGATACCACCTGTCTGGATGCGCCTGTTCCCGACTATATGTCCGGCTTGTTCCGCAGGGATTTGCACGGTATCAGACTCGGTCTGCCACGGGAATTTTTCGGGCACGAAGCTCTGGATCTGGGAGTGAAAGCCGCCTGTGAGGAGGCTATGAACTGTGCCCGCTCGCTGGGGGCAGAGCTGGTTGAAGTTTCTCTCCCGCATACGGAATATGCCGTTGCCGCCTATTACATTATGGCCGCTGCGGAAGCCGGATCCAACCTTGCCCGTTATGACGGCGTGAGATACGGGCACAGAGCTGACAATCCCGCATCCCTTGAAGACCTGTATGTCCGTTCCAGAACGGAAGGTTTCGGCGAAGAGGTGCAGCGGCGCATTCTGCTGGGGGCATATGTGCTTTCTTCCGGCTACTATGATGCCTATTACCGCAAGGCTGCTCAGGTACGCCGCCTGATCCGACAGGACTATGACGACGCACTGAAGCTCTGTGACGCCATGCTTGCGCCGGTATCTCCGGTAACGGCCTGGAAGCTTGGTGAAGTTCATGATCCTCTTCAGATGTATCTGATGGATATTTTTACGCTTTCTCTTAATCTTGCCGGTCTTCCGGGACTGTCTCTCCCTGTTGGGGTCAGTAACGGATTGCCTGTGGGGATGCAGCTCATGGGGCGTCCTCTGGATGAAGCCTCCCTGCTGAATATCGGCTGGACACTTTCGCATGAACTGGGAACGGAGGGGCAGGCTGCATCTTTTCCGCGGTAACGTGCCGACATTTCCTGAGAACAATGAGAGGGGAGGGGGCGTCATGAAGAAGCATGAGCCTCTCTGCCCCTCTTTCTCTGTGCAGTGTTTCAGAAGGAGAGTCATCGACGTAAACGCAGAGAAGATCAAAAACAGAACGATGTATGATGCACGCCGTGCTTGCGTACCGGCAGCAGCCTGCTGCGGTATGGAGGACGGCTTTGACTGTCGCAACCATTCAGTACCAACAGTATAGACAGGTCAATTTTGTGGAAAATTGACATGAGGACTGCCATGTTCACTCCCTATGTGGAACTTCCGTTTTATCCCGGCCCTGTTACCCTGCACCCTGCCGCTGCCGAAGCGCTGCGTCGTGACTACGGGCCTCCGCGTTTCGGTACGGAATATCTGAATCTGTACAGGGAAACATGCGCCATGCTCAAACGTTTTGCCGGAACGAAAAACGAATTCGTTCTGCCGACGGGGGAAGGTATGGTGGCATTGTGGGGAGCCTTGAAAAGCGTGCTGAAACCCGGCGATACCGTGCTTTCTGTAGGGACGGGTGTCTTTGGAGACGGGTTCGCGGATATGGCGGAGGCTCTGGGATGCAGGGCGGAGAAAATTTCCCTGCCCTATGATTCCACCATTGATGACAAGGCGCTTACGCTTGTGGACGAGGCGATTCGTCGTGTTCACCCTGTTCTGATCACGGCGGTGCATTGCGAAACGCCTTCAGGGACGCTTAATCCTCTTGCGGAATTGGGGCGTCTCAAGGCGGAGCGCGGAGTTCCGCTCTTTGTCGTGGACGCCGTGGCCAGCCTCGGCGGAGCCTTGGTGGAAGCTGATGCCTGGCATGTGGATATTCTGCTCGGCGGCTCGCAGAAATGTTTTGGCTGCCCTGCGGACATGAGCATGCTGGCTGTAAGTGAAGCCGCGTGGACACGCATGAAGGAGGTCGGCTATCAAGGGTATGACGCGCTTCTGCCCTTCCATCTGGCAGAAGAAGATGCGATGCGCTTTCCCTATACGCCGAACTGGTTCGGCGTCGCCGCGCTGCATGCTGCTGCTTCTGCTATGCTGGAAGACGGTCTGGATCGGACATTTACCCGTCATGTTGCGGTAGGGAAGCAGTGCAGGGAAGGCGTGGCCGCTGTCGGCCTGAAGCTCTGGCCCCGTCCTGATGCCGTCAATTCTCCTACGGTCACTGCCGTCCGTGTGCCGGAAGGTGTGGAATGGCCGCTGTGGAGGGATGAGCTGGCCCGCCGCGGTCTTGTGGTCGGCGGCAGTCTTGGCCCGCTGGCAGGCAAGGTTTTCCGGCTCGGACACATGGGGCCGCAGGCTGATGCCGGCCGCATGAGCAGAGCCGTTGAGGTCATGAGGGAAACTCTGGCCGCGCTGCGTGCGTGATGAAGCCGTGTTCCGGAGCGGAGAACTGCCCCCGCTGTGGGGCGTTCTCCTCTCCGGGATGAAGGTTGACGCCTTTTTCAAAGGCCCGTATAACAATGGCTTGGCCCGTCCTGTTGGATGCGGCCGAAGATTTTTCGCCGTTTACGGACGTTCAAGGAGTGGGTGATGGGCAATATTACCGTGGTCGGCGCCCAATGGGGTGACGAGGGCAAGGGCAAAATCGTCGATCTGCTCAGTGGCGAGGTTGACCTCGTGGTGCGTTTCCAGGGGGGGAACAATGCCGGGCATACCGTCATCGTCGATGGTGAAAAGTATGTTCTGCATGTCATTCCTTCCGGTATTCTGCATCCCGGCAAGGTATGCGTCATCGGGAATGGCGTGGTGCTGGATCCTCAGGTATTTCTCGAGGAAGTGGATGCGCTCGCGGCCAAGGGGGTCGATGTCAGTCCCGAACGCCTGAAAATCAGCCCCAAGGCCCATCTTATCATGCCCTATCATCGCGCGCTCGATTCCGCACGGGAAGGGCACAGCGCCGAAGCGAAAATCGGTACCACGGGGCGCGGCATAGGCCCCTGTTATGAGGACAAAAAGGCGCGCGTCGGAATCCGGGCAGGCGATCTTGCCGAACCCGGTCTGGTACTGCGCAAGGTGACGGAAGCCCTGCGCGAAAAGAACGTTCTGTTCTCTTCACTGTATGACGTACCCGTCATGGATCCTCAGGAAGTGCAGGGAAAACTCATTTCGCTTGCGCCGCGCATACTGCCCTATCTTGCCGATACCAGCGGCGTGCTTGCCGATGCGGCCAGGGAAGGGCGCAGAGCCCTTTTTGAAGGCGCACAGGGCGTGATGCTGGATATCGATCACGGAACCTATCCCTATGTGACCTCTTCCAATACCATTGCGGATAACGCCTCCGTTGGTTCGGGAGTACCCAGCTGCTCCATCGACAGCAGAGTTGCTATTGTCAAGGCGTATTCCACCCGCGTAGGAGCAGGCCCCTTCCCGACGGAGCTTGACGGTTCTCTCGGCATGCATCTTCAGCAGAAAGGCGGCGAATTCGGCGCAACTACCGGACGGCCCAGACGTTGCGGCTGGCTTGACGCCGTTGTTCTGCGCGAAACCGCAAGGCTTTGTGCGCCGACCTCCATTGCGCTGACCAAGATAGACGTTCTCGGCGGGCTTGAGGAAGTGCAGATTTGCGTCGCCTATAAATTCCAGGGGCAGGAGGTGCTGTATCCTCCGCAGACGCCGAATGCGCTGGCCCGGGTGACTCCTGTGTATGAAAAGCTGCCTGGCTGGCAGGAAGATATTTCTTCCTGCGAAACGTGGGAGCAGCTGCCGGAAAACACTCGGCGTTATATTGAAAGAGTTGAGGAACTCATGGGAGTCCGGGCGGAATTCATCTCCGTCGGAGCAGATCGCAACCAGACGATTCGGCGTTAGCGTATTCCATGGCGGATTCGAAAAGGACGGGCAGAACGGCATCCCGGGCGTCTTCCTCCTCTGCGGATGAGGAAAGACTGCCCAGCAGGGAAGAAGCTGTCGCGTCCTTTTCTTCTGCTCTTTCTTCAGAGCTGTCGCGGGTTCGGGCACATCTGTCAGCCATTGCAGATACGCCTCCTCAGTTGTTGCATCTGGAAGGGGGAGAGCTGGGCGAACGTGTAGGGCTTGCTCTGTGGTGGGCCGCGCTGATTAACTGCGAACACGTTGACAAGAGCGGCTCAGGGGCTGTTCCCTGCCTGTCCTGCCCTGCCTGTCTTCGTATCGGTGCGGGAATGTATCCGGATCTTGTCGTTCTGGACGGACGCGAAGGCAGTATCAAAATCGATCAGATTCGGGAACTGCGTCCTCTTCTGGGAGAGCCTCCCCGTTTTGGACGCAGACGGGTGGTCGTCATGCTTGAGGCCCAGTCGCTTGGTATTGAAGCAGCCAATGCGCTGCTGAAATCACTGGAAGAGCCTTCTGCGGATACCTGTTTTCTTTTTACCATGCCGCAGCGGGAACGCCTTCTTCCCACGCTGGTATCACGCGGCTGGGTTCTGACGCTCCCCTGGCCCGATCCCTTGAGACCGTTGGCCGACTCCGTCCGGGAATGGGCCGTATCGCTCGCGGAATTTCTTGATTCCGGCAGGGGATGGTTTGAGAAGACATCCGTCAAGGGTGCGCTGGATATGTCGCAGGCTCTGGAGCTCGTTCTTGCCTGCCAGAAAGCCCTGACCGAACATTTGACGGGGCAGGAAAAATCACCGTTGGGGAAAGCTCTGGCATGTCTGTCGGAGCAGGGTGTATTTGCGGCGGACGAGCTGTTTGCGCGGAGCCAGGAAGCTCTTCAGGTGCAGGTTTCGCCTGCGCTGGTCGCGGATCGCATGGCAACGGAACTGTATCTGCTGATCCATGGGATTCCCGACTGAATTTGCCTTGACACCTGCCCGTTCATGCCTACTTTGAGAGAAGACTGGAGGACGTTTTGTCATGAGCAGACATCATCATTTCAATGAAGGACACAGGCCCGACATTCCGGATGCCGAGCTGGAAGATATGGATATGGAACAGGAAGACGCCCCTGAAAAAACTGCTCCCACCGGGGAAGAGCTGGAACGTTTGTGTCATGAACAGGTTTGCCCTTCCTGTACTGTGAAAAAGGAAGCGGAAGAGATCCGTCTGCGCGCTCTTGCGGAAATGGATAATTTCAAGAAGCGTATGCAGAGGGAAAAGGACGAACAGAGCCGCTATGCGGAGGAAAGCGTTCTGGCCGATCTGCTGCCGACGCTGGACAACCTCGATCTTGCTCTTCAGTATGGCAGTAAGGTGGAAGCCTGCAAGGATATGCTGATGGGCGTGGAAATGACCCGCAAGCTGCTTCTGGATGCCCTGAAAGGCCATGGACTTGAAGTCGTCGGTCTGGAAGGAGAGGCTTTTAATCCGGAACATCATGAGGCCATTGGACAGGAAGAAAGCACGGATGTGGATGACGGACACATTCTGCGGGTCATGCAGAAGGGCTATAAGCTCCGGGATCGCCTGCTCCGCCCGGCAAAGGTCATGGTAAGCCGTTCCCTGGGGTCGCGTCTTAACGTCAAGATTTGACGGGTTTCCCACTGCGGGAGTTAAGGGACGTGGAGCGCATTGCATTCACGTCCCCTTTTTATTTATAGTGCCGCTGATGTTCCCGGCAGATATCTGAAAAAGCCCGACCGTCGTCTTTTCCCTCTAAGTACCGACAGTGAGAGGAAAAATACGTTGAGATAACCGGTCGGGAAATGCATGCCCCGCTGAGACCGGCTGCGCACAGGGGCGGCGGGCGTGTCTGAAATACTGTCGTTTCAAGCATGCTCTTCCGGCGTAATGCTTCCAGATCCGGTACAGTTTCTGCGGATTGACGGCTGTGAACGCCGTCTGATCGGAGTAAAGGCAAACCGCTGCGCTTTGCACACGGAGCCTTTCTTGTATTTTGATGAAAAAGGGCCGAGGTAGGGAGGAATATGGGCAAAGCTGCTATTCGGGCGCTGATTATAGAGGATAATCAGGATATTGTTGCAAACCTGTTCACCTTTCTTGAGGAAAAGGGATACGATCTGGATTGTGCCTACGACGGCAGACAGGGGCTGCAACTGGCGCTTGAGGGAGGTTTTGATGTCATCGTACTCGACGTTATGCTTCCCGGCATGGATGGCGTGACCCTGTGCCGCAGGCTGAGGGAAGAATACGGCAGCAAGGTGCCCGTGCTGATGCTTACTGCCCGGGATACGGAACAGGATAAAATTTCCGGACTGGACGGCGGAGCGGATGATTATATGGTTAAGCCTTTTTCCCTGCGGGAGCTGGATGCCAGACTGCGCGCGCTTGTGCGACGCACGGGCAGCGGCGGCAGGGGCATGCCGGAAGGGCTGTTGCAATGGGAAGGGGTGGAGCTGAATCCGGCAACTCGCGTTGTGACCCGGGACGGGAAACCCATTAAATTAAGTCCGACGGAATACAACATTTTGCATGCATTGCTGCGAGTGGCTCCTTCCGTGGTGAGTCGCAGCGAACTTGAGCGGGAACTCTGGGGAGAGGACGCGCCGGAAAGCAACGCATTGCGTATCCATATTCATTCCCTGCGCAGAGAGCTGGATAAGCCCTTTGAAATACCGCTGATCCGCACGATTCCTCACGTCGGATATGCCCTTGGGCGGAAGGAAGAAGCGCATGAGCAGAACTGAGTCTTCGGGAGAGAGGAGAGAGGGAACATGTGAAGTTTCTGGAGAGGTCGACGCCGGAAAGGGCTCCATCCGCAAGCGTATCTTCATCGCTTTTTTTCTGCTGACACTGGTTTGCGGGGGAATATTCGGCGGCGTGTTGTATGCCGCGTATGCCACGGTCAGTTCGCGTCTTGTGCAGTGGCATATGGAACCCGTGCTGCGCATGCTCATCTCTTCCGATCAGGAAGCGGAACGCAATCCGGAAAGAAAGGCGGAGGACATACAGTTCAGCGACAAGCTCGCCGCGGAAATGGGAGTGCGCCTGTACAAGGACGGAAATGTCCCTCTCCCCTACAGGCCCTATACGTCGGAGCAGTATCAGCTGACCCGGATTGCCAGCGATCATTATGCGCTTTCCTTTGCCACGGACGACGGAGATTTATACGTCATCGAGGGGGAAATTAAAGACTTTGCTCAGGTCGGCGCCATTCTCGGGCGCGTCTTCGGGATATTTTTTCTGTTTTGTGTGGTGCTGTCTCTTGCCTCCGGAGCGGTATTGAGCCGTCATCTGGCCGAGCCTCTTCTTGCGCTGGCCCGGCGTGTGAGGGAGGGAAAAGCCGTTTCCGAGTCCGCGTTGTGCCGGAGAAAGGATGAGCTTGGCTTTCTTGCCAGAGCTTTTGCCCGGCGGGAAGAAGAATTGAGCGAGTATCTTGCCCGGGAACAGGCCTTTACCGGCGATGTCAGCCATGAGCTGCGTACGCCGCTTACGGTGATGCGGAGCGGCGTGGAAATTCTGGAAGATTTTGCGCTGGATGATACGGAGCCGTCTCCGGCAAGCCGTAAATCCATCCTTTCCACCTTGGAACGCATGCAGCGCACCGGCCGCGATATGGCGGAAACGCTGGGAACCATGCTGCTGCTGGCGCGTCGCCCTGAACAGTTGGAACGTCGCGGGATCAATATGGATGAAATTCTGGCTGTGCAGCTGGATTTCTGGCGTCCCGAGGCGGAACGAAAAGGGCTTGAACTGATATTTGTCAGAAGTGCTGGAGATGGCGTCGTTTCCGTATGGGGTAATCCTGAACTTGCCGCAATGATTGTAAAAAATCTTCTGGAAAATGCCGTGCGCTACACGGTGAGCGGTTCTGTCCGGGTAGATCTGGATGAGAAGAGTTTAAGCATCTGGAACAGTTCGCCTCCTCTGGATGATGAGGCCCGTCAGCGGATTTTCAGGCGCGGCGAACGCGGCACTTCTTCCGGCGGGCAGGGGAGCGGGCTTGGTCTGTCTCTTGTGCTCCGTGCCTGCGAACATATGGGCTGGACCATCACATGCGAATCCGACATTGAAGGGAACAGGTTTCGCGTCGGCTTTGGAAAACGCGCCTAGGTATCGGGCTTGGAGTGCGCCCCGAAGTTGAGTTGAACGGAACTTTTCCGCAATGTCCGGGCAGCCGGCGCGGCGGAATCAGGAGGGAAACACGAATGTCCATGTACTGGATGGAAAGCCTGATACTTATGTCCGTCAGTCTGCTTGCGCAGGAAGCTCCGCTCCATCCCGAGAGGGAAAGCCTCTGCCATGGACTCTATGTCATTGAGGCCAAAAGCGGCTTTGACTGTGATCCCACACTGTTTCAGGCTGAAGAAGATCTGAAGGCACTCAAGTATCTGTACAGGATTCCGTTGCACCGTCTGCCCGCAGAGGCGCAACAATATGTGATTGAGGTGACGGACTCGGGAATTCCCGGCATATCCGCCGTTTCGGACAACCTCAGTTATGATGAGCAGACGGGCGAGTGTCTGGTGACGGCAAGTTCTCCTCTGTGGGAGAAACTGGTACAGAGCGGCGTATTGCCCGCTTCAGCCGATGTGCGCCTGCGCGACATGTCCGCGCTGGAAATCGCCGAACAGATCATGCCTCTGGCGGCCGGGCGGCTGGAAAAAAATCCCGGAGACAGCCTTGCCTCTTCCGTGCTGGGCTATTGGTACGCGCTTTTTCCTCTGATTCTTGCTCAGGATGTTCACGAGTATCCGCCCGGAGCCTCTTCCCGTGTGCTGGCCCTGAGGGATCTGTGCCGGGATGACGCCGTATTCTCCATTGCTGCCGAAGAAGCTCATCTTTTCTATGAATATGGCGAGCAGGATGAAGATCTTCAAGCCTTTGAAGCACGGTTTCCGCTTGTGCGGCAATGGTTCGAGCCTTTCATGCAGTGGCGTCAGGCTCGCAGGGAACGCTTTGCGGATACGGATTTCAGCCGGATATACCTCTATGAACATACGGCATTTTTCCAGCAGCTTTGCAAAAAAAGCGTGTTTGATGATGAAGACTGGAAAGATGCGCTGGACTCTCTGCCTCCTGCGGAACGGGATGTTCTCATCCGTCTGGATGTCATGGAACATACCTGGTACAGAGTGCTGACGCTTCCTTCCACTCTGCTCACTGAAAGCCGTGAGGAACTTGCGGAGTCCATTGCAGATACGGACGAACTCTACGACAAGCTCATTGATCTTGAGCTGTTGCGCAGCGTCGAGGTGAGGGACGGCAATACGAGGGAAGCCCTGAATCTGCTTGAACGCTTCTGTTCCGAAGGGCTTGCAGCTCTGGAATCCTGCCCGGAAAGCCCTTACAGGCGTTTCGATCATGCGGCTTTTTCCCTGCTGACGCGCACACAGCTCATTGAAAGCCTGCCCCCGGACCTTCCCGACAGAGAAAGGATCATAGAGCGGGCATTACCCGGCTGTCTTTCCCTGTCCGAGTGCCTTTCCGTTCTTGAAGAAGCCCGCTCCATGCCCGGTATGGAGGGCGCGGCGTTGCGCTATCTGACTCTTTGCCGCAATCTGAAGGGGGATGCCGACAGAGCCGATGCCGCCATGCGGGATCTTTTGCGCTTTCTGTTTGATGACGACGGCACCGGACTGCCCCTCCGCTATACGGAAGAGCGCAGGGCTATATTGCGCCGCGCGGTATCATGAACGGAAACGCTCTTTGGAAATTCTGATCTTGTGCAGCGTGATCCGGCCGGGCTTTCCGCTCCAATAAGAGGAACAGAAGAGGGCAGAATATACGCCGCCGGAAGCCGTGTCGCCCATCCCGGTACGGGGCAGGGAGCAGCGGGGGTGAGCCCGCAGCCGCGGGGAAGGCGGAATGCCGGAACCCTGACGCTTGGAAGGCTGTCGGCACTTGAGCGTAAAAACAGTCCAGGAGTCCGATGGACTCAGGGACTGTTTAAAGATCGGAACAGGTCAGCAGGTTTTGCTTTTGAGTACGGCTGCAATTCGGAATCCCGTGTTCCGGTTTGCGGCTTTTTTCGTCTGCGCCTGATGCTCTGCGGCCGCCGACAGGGCTGCGCCGCAGGGGCATCGAGGAGGCTTCGGCCTCACGGAGCGGATTTGCCGCCCCGGATTCCGGGAGTCCGGAAGGGGCTAGTTTTCCAGAAAAGCCTGATACGCCATTTTGGTTGCGTACAGGTCTGCAACGGAGGAAAGTTCAAAGGGGCTGTGCATGCCCAGAAGGGCCGGCCCCAGGTCGATGACGCTCATGCCGTATGCGGCGAGGAACAGGGCGACGGTTCCCCCTCCGCCTGCATCCACCTTGCCGAGTTCCGCCATCTGCCACGGAATTTCCTGTTTATCCAGAATGCCGCGCAGCCAGCCTATATACTCGGGATTGGCATCGTTTGCGCCGTATTTGCCGCGGGAACCGGTGAACTTACAGAAGCAGGGGCCGTGACCGATGAAGGCGGAGTTGAGCTTTTCATGCAGATCCTGCCAGTCGGGATCTACGGCGGCATGAACGTCTCCGGACAGGGCGCGGGTTGCCAGCATGACGGTGCGGAATTGCGTCTGGGGTTCCCATGCGGCGATCATGTCCTGTATGCAATATTCGAAGAAGCGGGAGCTGGCTCCGGTGGCTCCGTCGGAGCCTATTTCTTCCTTGTCCCAGAAAATCAGGCAGGTGCTGTATTCCGGTTTTTCCACCGCCAGAAATGCTTCCAGCGCGGAAAAAACGCAGATGCGGTCGTCCTGGCCGTAGCCGCCGATCAGGCCTTCGTCAAGACCGACAAAAGCCGCAGGCCCCGCAGGGACGGCCTGAAGTTCGGCAGAAAGCAGGTCGTCCTCGCAAATGCCGTAAGCCTTATTCAGCAGCTCGAGCATATGGGCTTTGACGGGATCGCTTTCCTTTTCCGGCTCCTTTTCGCCTTTTTTGGCTTTCGGAGGAATGACCGGCTCATGTCCCATGACAAGATTGAGCTTTTCCGCCTCAAAGGCATCCCCTACGGTTTTTCCGGAAAGGCCTTTGGCCAGATGAGGCAGAAGATCCGCAATGGTGAAGACGGCTTCTTTCTGCTTTTCTCCCAGAACCACGGGAATGACTTTACCGTTTTCACGAACAATGACGCCGTGCAGGGCAAGCGGACGCGCCAGCCACTGATATTTGTGGATTCCGCCGTAATAATGGGTTTTGGCCTGGCCTACGCCGACCTGTTCGATCAGCGGACGCTGCTTGAGATCCAGCCGCGGGCTGTCCGCATGGGCGCTGATCAGGCGTATGCCTTCGGACAGGGGGCGTTTTCCCCTGCGCACGGCAAAAATCGCCTTGCCGTAGAGGGTTTGAAATCCGCCGTTTTCCTTCATGCCGGCTTCAAAACCGGCTGCGCGGAGAGCTTCCTCAACATGAGCGACGGTTTCGCGTTCCGTCTTGCAGCGGGAGATGAAATCCACATATTTTTCCGCCAGAGAACGCATGGCCTTGCGATCCTTGGCAGAGGCATAGACTTCCCATGCCGAGCGGCTTTTATGAGCGAGTTCCTTCATCACATATCCTTTGCTTCAGGTTGTATACGGTAGGTCAGCGCCTCGGCCAATACTTGGGCAAGGGCTGGAAATTCATGGTCTTCAAGAGTTCTCGGATCAAGCAGCAGCGTTCCGCTCTCCACTCGCGCCACCAGAGGAGGATCCGTATGCAGAAGGCGCGAACGCAGTGTTTCCACCGTGCAGGCCAGAGGAAGAACCCGCACCAGCGTTGTGGGCAGATCGCATTCCGGAAAGGAACCTCCGCCGACTCGGGAGTATCCCGGCACAAGCGAAAATTCGGCATAATCCCTGTCTATTGCCCGTCGCAGCGTCCTGTGCAGTTTTTCCGCCCGCCGTTTCAGTTCGGCAGGGGGCATGGTCATACGGTGCAGCGTCGGAACTTCTGCAAGAGCCTTCTCCTGATCCAGATACAGGCGCAGGGTCGCTTCCAGAGCGGCGAGCGTCATTTTATCGCAGCGCAGAGCGCGCAGAAGCTGATTGCTCCGCATGGCGTCGATGAGTTCCGCTCTGCCCGCAATGATGCCTGCCTGAGGTCCGCCCAGCACCTTGTCTCCTGAAAATGTCACAATATCTGCGCCGGAGGAGATTACCTGACGTGCCGTCGGTTCGCCGGGTAATCCCCATGGCGAGAAGTCGATGAGACTGCCGCTTCCGAGATCTTCCAGCAGGGGGAGGTCATGATCGTGGGCAAGCCGCACCATGTCTTCAAGAGAAACTTCGGTATGAAAGCCGATGACGCGATAATTTGAGGTATGTACGCGCATCAGCGCCCGGGTGTTTTCGTTGATGGCGCGTGCGTAGTCGGAAAGATGCGTTCTGTTTGTCGTGCCTACTTCCCGGAGCAGCGCGCCGCTGCGGGCCATGACGTCGGGGATGCGGAAACTTCCTCCGATTTCCACCAGCTGGCCGCGCGATACGACGACTTCTCCTCCCTTGCAAAGAGTATCCAGCACAAGCAGGACGGCGGCGGCATTATTGTTGACCACAAGGGCGGCTTCCGCTCCTGTGAGCGTGCGGATCAGTCCGTCCACCAGAGTATGTCTGCTGCCCCGGGAGCCTGTTTCCAGATTGTACTCAAGATTGCAGTACCCGCTTGCGGCGGTTACGGCGGCTTCAATGGCCCGACGGGCCAGAACCGAACGTCCGAGGTTTGTATGGATGACGACGCCCGTGGCGTTGAGTACCCTTCGCAGTGAGGGACGCAGGCCTTTTCGCAGAAAGGCCTCCAGCCTGGGCATGAGCCGGTCGGCCTCAAGCTCGGCGGGAGAGGAAACGGCTCCGGATCTGATATCTTCCCGGCATGAATCAAGAAAACGATTGATCAGTTCGCGGCTGCGCGTATGCGGAGCTTCCAGTTCCCGCAACACGCCGTCCATAGCGTTCAGACAGGCGTCTACCGAAGGAAGAGCCCGGAACAATTCTCGCATAGAAGCCTCTTTTGCGCCGGCTCAGGATTGCGCGTCGGGCAGACCCCCCCGCGCGTGCAGCGCATGAGGAAAAAGAGTAAAAAATTCGGCGAGCAAATACAAGGAGCCGCAGATCAGTACCGGGCCGCTGCCGCTGAACGGCTTTACCTGTTCGACGGCGTCGCGCAGAGAGGGGAGCGGGTGAGCCGCACTCCCTATGATACGCGCCAGATCTTCGGGGCGGGCCGCACGGGGATTATCTGCGATTATGGGAACATAGACGGGAATATCCGGGGCAATGCCTTTCAGCATATCCATGAGAACAGGGATCAGCTGTTCCGGAGCCTTGTCCGCCAGACATGAGAATATGACGGCCGAAGGAACAAAACGTCTTTTCCCTGATTCGTCCGGCATGAATGCGCTGCTCAAAGCTCGCATGCCATGGGTATTGTGCGCACCGTCCAGCAGAAAGGCGGGATATCCGCCCTGAGCCTCGACGTATTGCAGACGTCCGGGGATAAAGGCTTCCGCCAGCCCTTTACGGATAGTTTTTTCATCCGTTTTCCAGCCTTCCCGGTCGCAGATGAGCAGCCATGCCGCAAGCGCCGTTTTTGCATTAATCCTCTGATGCGGGCCGTACAGACCGAGAGGCGCCGTATCGGCCAGAGAAAGCAGGGGGGACAGTGAAGACGGAAGCTCGTGGCCCGCATGTGCCGCCGTTGTATCAAAGAGAGGCAGCTTGAGAGTTCCGGCCTTTTTTTCCAGAGCCTGCCATGCCTCGGGCACCTGCGGAGCGCTTACCGCGCAGAACATTCCCTCATGCAGCGCATCGGCCTTGTCCGCCGCTATGCTTGCCACATCCGGCCCGAGAACATGCATGTGATCCAGACCGATGGGGGTGAAGCAGGTCATGTCCAGCGGCAGGGCGGAGGTGGCGTCATATCTGCCGCCGAGGCCGGCCTCAAAAATGAGCAGATCCGGTTCGGCATCATAAAAGGCCAGTGCCGCCATGACGGTCAGCAATTCAAAATAAGTCAGGCCCGGTTCCGCTTCCAGAGCCCGGTTGGCAAGCCCCGGCCAGGCTTCTTCAGGAAGTGCCCGGTTCATCATGCGGATTCTTTCGGTGGGGCTGACAAAATGCGGTGAGGTGTACAGTCCGGCGCGGAACCCGTGTGCCAGAGCGAGGGATTGCAGAAAGGTGGCAGTAGAGCCCTTGCCGTTTGTGCCGACAACCTGAACGGCAGGACAGGGAAAACGGGTGAGTCCCAGCTTTTCCAGCGTGCCTTTCATGCGGGCAAGCCCCATGTCCATGTTAAAGAGGCCAAGTCCGTTCAGATGCGTCAGCACATCGTCAAAGGTCTTCAGCCCTCCGTCCTGCACACGACAGAAACAGCACGATTTCATGCTTTTGCCCTCTTACGTCCGCACATTTCCCTCAACCAGGCATACCATGCCTCCAATCCTCTGCCGTCCCGACAGGAAACTTCAAACAGCGCAAGATCGTCGTTCAGGGCGCGCGCACGCTTTGCAGCCTGTTCAACATTAAAATCAACATAGGGCAGAAGATCCGTCTTGTTCAGAATCAGAGCCCTGGCCAGCCGGAAGAGCTGAGGATACTTTTCAGGTTTGTCGTCCCCTTCCGTAACGCTCAGGAGCGCGATTTTGGCATCTTCGCCGCAGTCGAATTCCACAGGACACACAAGGTTGCCGACGTTTTCGATGAACAGAATGTCAAGATGTTCCACATCCAGAGAATCCAGCGCGGCAAGCACCATATTGCTGTCGAGGTGGCAGCCTCCGTCCGTATTGATCTGAACGGCGGAAGCTCCTGTAGCCGCTACGCGGCGGGCGTCGTTGTCCGTCTGGGGATCGCCTTCGATGACGGCCATGCGGAACTCTTTGCCCAGATCCCGCAGCGTGCGTTCCAGAAGAGAAGTCTTTCCCGAACCCGGCGAGCTTATCAGGTTGAGGACAAGCACTCCGTGACGGCGGAATTCCTCACGCAGCCGCGCGGCCATGCGGTCATTGGCTTCAAGAATATTGCGGACAACAGGTATTTCCATATGTGCTTCCTTTATTCTGCTTCCAGATGATCCAGAAAAATGCCGTCACCAGTCAGGCATTCAAAACCCGCAAAGCGACCGCATGAAGGACAGGGACGGAACAGTGCCTCCCGCGACGCCGCCTCGAATTTTTCTCCGCAGGAGCGGCAGCCCAGCTGCAGAGGTTCTTCCACCAGTTCCAGACAGGCTCCTTCGTGCGCCGTACCGGCAACAAAGGAGTCAAAAGCCATGCGCATGGCGTCGGGGACAATCTGATTCAGCGTCCCGTATCTTACCCGTACCAGGGTCAGCCGGTGACCGCCGTGTCGTGCAAGCTCTTCTTCGGCAATGCGCATGATATCGGACATCAATGAAATTTCGTGCATAACCTGTCAGTAAGGCAAAAAGTTCGGATCGTCCACAAGACTCTTTTTTTCACATGCCGTTCCGCGTTCCCGGGCTTATTTGCCACCTCTTTGCATTTGGCTCAAGTTCGGGTATTAAAAAGCATCCGCGACAGCCGCTCTCCGGATCTCCGAAAGGCTGTATGCCGGGAATACCGGCGGCTGCAAATGGAAGGTGAATGCCATGGCCAAGGCTCAATATCTCGGAGTATATTCCCTCCGTTCTTCAAAAAGTGCTGCGGGCAAGCGCTACTGTTTCGTTTGGCGGGATACTCCGGCAAAAGCCTGTATTTTTCAGACACTGGATGCGAATCTGAAGCCGACGGGCAAGCCCATGCTTTTGCCCCTCGAGCATTTCCGGCGGGATTTTACTGCCGAGCCGGGCATTGTTCTCGTGCCCGACATCGAGCCGGATGTCGGGGATTATCTGGCAAAGGGTGCCTCCGCCCCATCTTCCGGCTCCGATAAGGTGACCCTGATTTCCGAGCCTGTGGAAAAGCCGGCCCGGAAGGCGGCTCCCGCCGCTTCCGTTTCCCTCGACGGGAAATCGGCCGCCCCCCAGGGATGGGAAGCGGAAAAACAGGGAGTCAAACGCAGCCCCGAAGAACTCGACAAGGCCATTCGCGGCGAATTTGCCATGAGCATGATGCGCTTCCGGCGTGGAAACAAGGAAGGCGCGCTGCAGGATTTTGAGCGTCTTCTGGCAGTGGAAGACGGCATAGTTCCCGCCCACAAGCATATGTTTACGGATTTCGGCATCGATCTGCGCAAGAGTAAGTTATATACGCTGGCTTCGCGCTGCTTTCAGCGGGCGGTGACGTTATCTCCCGACGACACGCATGCAATCTTCAATCTTGCGCGAATTTACTATGAAATGGGGCAGTACGGCAAAGCTTCCCGATATCTCGATGCGGCTCTGGAAAAAGAACCTGACCTCAAGTGCGCTTTGCGGCTTAAGGCGCGTATCAGTGAAGACCTGGCAGGGCCTTCACAAGGGAAAAGACTGTCATGAGCAAGAAATTCTATACGGGAGCGGCCATGGCCATGCTGGGAATGGCCGTGCTTGTACCAATGATTCTGCAGGAACCACTTTCCGCCATTTCCGG
Source organism: Candidatus Mailhella merdavium (assembly GCA_019119045.1). GTDB lineage: Bacteria > Desulfobacterota > Desulfovibrionia > Desulfovibrionales > Desulfovibrionaceae > Mailhella > Mailhella merdavium. The sequence continues at coordinate 24,375 of DWXS01000058.1, forward strand.
GGAATCTTCAGGCGCACCCGCAGTGTCCGGACTTCTGGACAATACTCCGCGGCAGAATGTCGCCGCTCCGGATGAATCAGCTCCGCAGGAAGCGGAACGTGCCGACGAGTCTGCAGAGGCTGCGCCTCCCCTTCCTCCGACGGAAGCGATGACCATGTCTGTCGGAAGTGGTTCTACAAAGCCTGCTCCCGCCGCCATGTCTGAAGAAGCATCGGAAGCGTCCGCGGATTCTCCCGCAAGTTCTGTTTCCCCCGCAAAGCAGAACGGCGCGCAGAGTGTGCGTCAGGAAGATATTTCCGCACAGGGAAAAGGCGAAGATATGGCCTCCGTCGGAGAAGAGGTCAAACAGGCTGAACAGGTTCAGGCAAAGGATTCTTCCGCACAGGAGAAAGTTTCCCGCCCGAAGGTTCTTGTCACCAGAGGCAAGCTTCCTTCTGAAGACGGAACGTCAGTAATCACGAATGCGACCCTGAGAATGGACGGCGATGTCGTGACCTTGCGTCTGGAAGCCAACAGCCCCATCAGCGGCAAGACCTTTATTCTTTCCGGCCCGGATCGGGTTGTTCTTGATCTCAGCGGCGACTGGAAGCTGGCGTCCCCCCGGGTGCCGAGCAACCGGATGCTGCGGGAATTGCGTGTAGGAAAGCGCAGTGACGGAATCCGGCTGGTATTCGACATGAGGGTCAAGCCGGTAAAGGCCAGTGTGAAGCAGGTCAGCGCAGATATTCTTGAACTGAGCATAAGGTAATCCCATGCTGGTTGATGGAAAGCATTATCGAACTATTTGGGCAGATGAGGAAAAGAGGCTTTTCGTCATTGATCAGACCGTGCTTCCACATGAGTTTCGGGTCGTTCAGCTGCATACGGTGGCCGATGTCTGCCACGCCATATCGGCCATGGTAGTACGGGGAGCCGGGCTTATCGGAGCGACTGCGGGGTACGGTATGTGGCTTGCCGCCGAACAGGCTCCGCAAAACCGTGTCTTCGGCGACTGGATGAAGGAATGCGCAGCCGCTCTTGTTGCAACGCGCCCGACAGCGAGCAATCTTGCCTGGGCCGTGGAACGGCAGATGCGTGTGCTGGCCTCTCTCGGACCGGATGCATCCCGGGAGGCGGCACAGGCGCTCCTGAAAGCGGAGGCCGGGCGTATTGCCGATGAAGATGCGCAGGCCTGCCGGGCAATAGGAGAGCATGGTAAAGCCCTGCTTACAGAGATTTCCCGGAAGAAGGGAGGCAAAACCGTTCATGTATTGACGCACTGCAATGCCGGCTGGCTGGCTTTTGTGGATTACGGATCTGCCTTGTCTCCGATATATGCGGCTTTTGATTCCGGTGTGGATGTTCATGTCTGGGTTGATGAAACCCGTCCCCGTAATCAGGGGGCAAGTCTGACGGCATGGGAACTGGGCCGGCACGGCTTGGATCATCATATTATCGTGGATAATGCCGGCGGCCACCTTATGCAGCACGGCATGGTTGATCTTGTCATCACCGGAGCGGATCGCGTTACACGCTGCGGCGATGCGGCCAATAAAATCGGAACCTATCTCAAGGCTCTTGCGGCGGCGGACAACGGGGTTCCTTTTTATGTCGCACTGCCTTCGTCCACGTTCGACTTTTCGTTGTGTGACGGGGTGCGGGATATTCCCATTGAAGAGCGTAACGGAGAGGAAGTCCGTCGTATTCAGGGGCTGGGGGGCAACGGCAGGCTGGAGAGCGTGCTGCTCTGCCCGGAATCGTCTCCTGCCGGAAACTGGGCCTTTGATGTCACGCCCGCCCGCCTGATTACCGGGCTCATTACGGAAAGAGGTATTTGTTCAGCCTCTGAAAAAGGGATTCTGGGCCTTTATCCCGAACATGCCTCCTCCTGTGAGGAAGGGAAGCCCGCATGAACTCCGGCGGGGAGTCTCTTCCCCTTCATTCCCCTGAAAAAAGGGCTGATGAAGGCTACGTCAAATATGTCTGCCTCCATGAAAATGCTCCTGCGCCGGATGTTCCGGCCCTGAAGGAACTCGATGCGCTGCGGACGGAACTTTTTGACGCCGGTCTCATAGGCATGCGTCAGGATGGAATCGGATACGGCAATATATCGTTGCGTACGGAAAAGGGCTTTGTGATCAGTGCAACGGCCACGGGCGGAATACGCGAACTCGGGGCCGACGGCTACAGTCTGGTCACGGAATGGAGCCTTGCGGGAAATCGGCTTTCCTGCTCGGGGCCGCTTCCGGCCAGTTCCGAAGCGCTGACGCATGCCGCCGTGTATGAAGCGGGCCGGGACGCGAAATGCGTCATTCATGTTCACAGTCGTCCGCTTTTCGACGGTTTGCGGGAAGCCGGGGCCCTGTGTACCCCTCCTTCCGCAAGCTACGGAACACCGGAAATGGCGCTGGCTGTTGCCGATATCGCAAGGGCGCAGCCGCAGGAAGCCGTCGTCGTCATGCTGGGACATGACGAGGGTGTTCTTGCGTACGGCCCTTCCATAGGGGCGGCAGCCTCGCTGCTTTCCTTTGCTGTCCGAAATTTTCTTTCAAATGCCTGTTCAGGCGAAACTTCCTGTGCGCACGGAGCGTGTCATGTCTCATAAAATCGGTATCATCGGCGGCAGCGGACTGGATAACCCGCAGATATTTTCCCATGCCCGTGATATTTCACTTTCCACTCCCTATGGGGAACCCTCCTCTCCGCTGCGCGAAGGTGAAATTGACGGCGTACAGCTGGTGCTTCTTGCCCGGCATGGGCGTGAACACACCATTCCTCCTTCACAGGTCAATTATCGTGCCAATATTCATGCGCTTGCTCAGGCCGGCTGTACGCATATTCTGGCAAGTACGGCAGTTGGCTCTCTGAGGGAAGAGATAGCCCGCGGGGATCTTGTCGTGCCGGATCAGTTCATTGATTTTACCCGGCAGCGCAAGATGACATTTCATGAACACTTCGAGCCGGGAAATCCCGTGCATTGCGCCATGCCCGATCCCTTTGACGCCGCTTTGCGTGACATATTGAATCGCGGCCTTGAAGAACTGGGCTTCCGGCATCATGAAAAAGGAACCGTCGTCACAATAGAAGGTCCCCGTTTTTCTACCAGAGCAGAGTCCCGGATGTTTCGGGCGTGGGGGGCGGACATCATCAATATGAGCATTGCCACCGAAGCCATTCTGGCCAATGAGGCGGGAATTCCCTATGCGGCCGTAGCCATGAGTACGGACTACGATTCCTGGAAAGACGATGAGGAAGCTGTGACCTGGGATGCCATTGCCAAAGTGGCGGCGGAGAATGCGGACAAAGTGTTGAGGCTTTTCCGGCATATTATTCCCCATTTTGCCTGATCAGAAGCGGCCAGACACTAAAATTTTTTCATCTTTATCATATTGAATTATAATGA
>DWXS01000059.1 GCA_019119045.1 Candidatus Mailhella merdavium
GAGGCAGTGTGTCAGGTTTTTGAAAACGTGAATACCGGCGGCGTTTCGTTAACGGTTTTTGAGCTTGTCACTGCAATTTTTGCCATGGACAATTTCCCGTTGCGTGAGGACTGGAAAAACCGCAAGGAAAATTATTTCTCAGGAGATTTGCTGGATATCGTAACAGCTACAGACTTTCTGACCTCTCTTACGCTTCTCTCTTCATTCAAAACAGGCGGAACCGTGAGTTGCAAGAAGAAGGATGTACTGGCTTTAAAGCTGACCGCATATAAAACCTATGCAGACGACCTTTGCAGGGGCTTTTCTATTGCAGACAAACTGCTGCAGGAGGAACGGATATTCTCAAGTCGCGACCTTCCATATAGTACACAGCTGATTCCTCTTGCGGCCATTTGCACTGTTCTGATGGAGGGAAACAAGATTTACACTGCCACTGTCAGAAATAAGGTAAAGCAGTGGTATTGGTGCGGCGTTTTCGGTGAGCTGTACGGATCGGCAAACGAGACAAGATATGCCAATGATATATCGCAAGTCATCAAATGGATTACAGATGACGGCGATCTTCCGAAGACGATCACAGATTTCTTCTTCAACCCGACGCGTCTTCTCAGTCTGCAATCCAGACAGTCGGCGGCGTACAAAGGCATCATGGCACTGATCCTTAAGAATCATGCCCGCGATTTCATCTCCGGCGCAGAGATGGATTTTTCAACATATGCAAATGAGAAAATTGATATTCATCACATCTTTCCGAAGGACTACTGCATCGGACAGGGGTATGACAAAAACAAATGGAACAGCATTGTTAATAAGACGCCGATTTCCGCAAGCAGCAATCGGGAAATTGGCGGTGTTGCCCCGTCTACCTATCTAGGAAGACTTGAAAAGAAAGGTTCCGTATTGCCGTCCGATTTGGACGGCTATGTGGAAACACACTGGATCGATCACAATATGCTGAGGAATAATGAATTTCAAAATTTTATGATCGACCGCGCCAAGAAACTGTTATGTGCAATCGAAGCGGCAACGGGAAGAACAATAGCTGGAAAAAATTTCGATGAAGTACAGCAAATGTTTGGAGCACTGCTAAATTAGATGTATTTGTATTTATATTGTGAGCATTAGACAATCGTCATTGTTTACTACCATGCGTTCGAAATCTACAGAACTATTCCAGTATGGTGTCCATGAATTCCAGTATATTTAAAAAAATGCTTTTTCTGATGCAATAACCGGAACAGTTTATGGGGCAGCGTGCAGGAACCGATTTCCACATATGCCATGCTTCTCTCGACGAAAAAAGGAGCGTTCGTACAGCTCTGCATATTCCGAGCCGCGGTTCATTCCCGAATAAAATTTGTGAAAATCGCCTTCTCTCTTTCGGGCAGACGCACACCCGCCTGTTCCGCAGCCTCGCGACATCTGAGCAGATAGGCCATATTTCGGGCCAGCGTGCGCATGATTTGCAGACCCTCGAGATCTGTCCTCACCTCTCCGCCATTTGCCCCATGAACCATGTTCCAGTATTGCGATGAGACAACAGGCATCTGCATCAACGTAAAATATTTGTTGAGCTGATCAAAAGCAGCTGTTGTTCCCGCACGTCTGGCGGACAGCACTGCGGCAGCTGGCTTCAGGTAAAATATGTCGCTCCCGCCGTTCAGGGCCGCATAGAAGACACGATCCATAAAGGACGTGATCGCCCCGCCTGCTGCAGCCCAGTGGACGGGCGATCCGAAAACATATGCGTCGAAATTTCCGGCAATTTCAAGAAATTCGTTTACCCTGTCATTAAAAACACATCTGCCTGTTCCGACACATTTTCTGCATGCAATGCAGGCGGCAATCGGGCGGCTTCCGATCCAGAAAAGCTCCGTTCCCAGACCTTCACCCTCAAGTGTGGATTTTACTTCAGACAGAGCGGCAAAAGTGCATCCATATTCGTGAGGACTTCCATTAACCAGCAGAACGTTCATGATTTTTTCTCCGTGGCTTATCAAAGCAGCTCTCGTCAGACATATGTTGCGAGAAAACGGCATGCTTCCATCTCTGCAAAACGGGCAACGAGACCGCTTTTTCCTGTTCACAGAGTTTTGCGGACATGCATTTATGAAAGAATATACGCCCTCCGCAGAACATCCATGTCGGATTCGTGCATTTTTTTGCCCGATCCGCTCCGGTTCAGTGGACGAATACCTCCACGCGAGACAAATCTGACCGGATCGCCCCTCTCTTATCTGCTCACAGCCGGCCCGAAACAGGTACCGTCCTTCATCCTCGGGTTCTGAAGTTTTCCGGGTTCTGAAAAGACTCCCGTATATTGTCTGCAAAAAACTTCGTTATGTAAAAACCTGGAATAAGACGAGACAACAGAATCGTGAATGGGGAGGACAGACGAACCTCGCTCCTCGATGCCCCGGCAGTCTTCAGAAAAGGATGGACAATGGAATGCAACAACCCTGAAGGCCAAAAAGGAGAAGTTCTGGAATGTTTTTGTCCCCGAGTTTAAAGTCACCGCGTTCCGACATACAGCCCGGCGAGCTATTTTTTCCGACCCCCTTCCGTCCGCGTCATTCGCCGTAAGAATACCGACTTGCAAAAACGGCCGAGTCAGGCGTTCAACTTCTCTGTATCTTCCGTGTCACGTCCCGACGGGGAGGTTCTCCGAACTGCCGTCTGTATTCCCTGCTGAACTGCGATCCGCTTTCATAGCCGACCTTGAGCGCAGCCACACCGGCATCCAGTCCATCGACAAGCATAAGCCGTTCCGCCTCATAGAGGCGCAGACGCTTCTGAAACTGGAGAGGACTCATGCCCGTCACCTGCCTGAAATGCCTGTGAAAGGTCGACGGCGCCATATTTGCCTGCCGGGCGAGTTCTTCAATGTGAAGAGGCTCTGCATACTTTTCCCTCAGCCGGGAAACTGCCCGGGCAATACGACCGGCCTGCGTGGCTCCGGAATGAAACAGGCGGAGGCAGGCTCCCGGGCTTCCTTCAAGCAGAAGAAAATGAATTTCACGCAGGATCAGAGGAGCCAGTAAGGGTATTCTTGAAGGAGTGTCCAGCAGATCGACCAAACGGATGAAGGCATCGAGCAGATCCGCTCCCGCTTCCGCAACGGATATGGGAGCGGCGGTCGTTTCCCTCATCTCTGCGAGCGAGGGCATTTCCTCCATGATACGGGTAATGACATGCCGGTCCAAGCTGACGGCCAGAGAAAGAAAAGGCTTCTGTGCGGAAGCTTCCATGATATGAAAGACCCCCGGCATATCCACCCCGATGACCATGCACTGCCCTTCACCATAACACACTTCCCGCTTGCCGATCACGGAACGTTTGACGCCCTGCACAATCAGCGCGGCCATGGGATGATAAAAACATTTCATTGCCTTGCGTTCACCGTCATGGCGGATCAGCGTCAGTCCGGGGAGCACGCTTTCCAGGCGCGCGGCTTCCGGCAGCAGGTAAAGCATTTTTTCCCTAAGCGCAGCGTTGCATTCCTCTGCGTTCCTTCTTCCGTTCATACCATCTCCCGCAGTCCAGGCGAAGCTCGTTCCATTGCCGATATTTTCACCCATAAAAGGATTTCCCCCGTCTGTCCATCCCACAAAGGGCACTTGGCGGACGCTCTGGCCCCGCTCCCGTACTCTGCACAGTATGAAACGGTTTTTCGAGCGGAACAGGCAAATATTCGGCAGGATCATGCCTTCTGCTCCCCGGAGGACAGGGCTATCGTCATGACAATCCGGGCGTCCCCCAAAAGCGGCCATTATGAAGATCATGGTTGCTCCAGCATCCCGATATCCGGAAGAAATGCCGTTCTGTTGCAGCATATTACCCAGCTCTTTGTCGCCCCAGAACACGGAACGCAGACCTTGCCTCAGCGGAACAGACGACTGCCCCGGAAGAATGTCCCCCGGCTTTGTTACAAAAGGAGTATCGTGTTATGAAAGACGTCATGATGGTTGTCGGCGCAGGTCAAATCGGCATGGCCATAGCAAGGAGAGTCGGCTACGGAAAAAAAATCGTTCTGGGCGACAAAAAATGGGAAAACGCGCAGGCCATAGCCGGAATAATGTGCGACGCGGGCTTTGACGTTACGGCCGTGAAAACGGATATTTCCTCGCGGGATTCCATCCGGAACCTGACCGCCGAGGCGCAGAAATACGGGGAAATATCCCTGTTTGTAAACGCCGCGGGAGTTTCTCCCAGTCAGGCTTCCATCCGGACCATCTTGAATGTTGACCTGTACGGAACGGCTGTTCTTCTGGAAGAAGTCGGCAGGATTATCAGGAAGGGCGGGGCGGGAGTCACCATTTCCAGCCAGTCAGGACACAGACTGCCCGCGCTGGGGGCGGAAATGGACGAACAGCTTGCCTGCACGCCGACGGAAGAACTGCTGCGTCTGGATATTCTGCAAGAGGAGCATATCGGAGACACCCTGCATGCCTATCAGCTTGCAAAACGCTGCAATGTGAAACGGGTCATGGCGGAAGCCGTCAAGTGGGGAACGAGAGGAGCGAGACTCAATTCCATCTCTCCCGGCATTGTCGTCACCCCTCTGGCCATTGACGAATTCAACGGCCCGCGGGGTGACTTCTATAAAAACATGTTTGCCGCCTGTCCTGCCGGACGCCCGGGAACAGCAGATGAAGTTGCCAATGTGGCGGAACTGCTTCTAAGTGAAAAAGGCGCGTTCATCACCGGTTCGGATATTCTGATCGACGGCGGCGCGACGGCCTCCTACTTCTACGGTCCCCTGAAACCTGAAGCATGAAGGAAGTGACGGGATTCCCGGAGGATACGCTCTCGTCCTTTCTGTCCGCGGATCGGCGCAGCGAGCCTCGAATCCTGTCCTTTCTTTGTTCTCTGCGCCCTTCCTCAATCCTCGGAAACGGGACGGAATATATTCCGTGCAAAAGGGCACGCAGTATTCCCCTGAAAAGCTATGTATCCGGAGTTCTGCCCTTATTGACGCCATGCCGGGAAAGCGTGAAAGTCCGGACAGAAAGGAAGGCTCTTTCTCCGGGGAAAGCCCTCGGAAGCCCCTCCCCGCAGAGGAAAACGGGCCGGACGCTGCACCCGTTCCTTTGCGCTGAGGGTCCCTTCCCTCCGGCCGCGGAAGCATTCATGCCTTCCCCGGCAGACCTTCCCCGGAAGCCGCCCGAACGCTCCCGCGCTCAGAAAAGGAACAAAGGCCATGCCGGACAGCTCAACCGGAAAAACACCGTTCATTATCTCGGCCAGCCGCGCTACGGACATTCCCGCCTTTCACGGCACCTGGTTCATGGAGCGGCTGCGGGCGGGCTTCTGCCGTCGGCGCAATCCCTTCAACAGGGCGCAGGAAAGTTTCATTTCCTTTGAAAAAACTCGGCTTTTCGTGTTCTGGAGCAAAAATCCCGCTCCCTTTCTGAAATATTTACCGGAAATCGAATCCACAGGTCGACAGTTTTATTTTCAGTACACGCTCAACGACTATGAGGAGGAAGGTCTGGAACCGAATCTCCCTGTGCTGCGCCGGCGTCTGGACGGTTTCAGACGTCTGGCGGATATGGTCGGCCCACAGCGCGTCATCTGGCGTTTTGATCCCATTATTCTGGGAGGTGAGCTGACAGTGGAGCGTATTCTGGACAAGGTGGAACGCATCGGCAGGGAACTTTCTCCCTGTACGGAAAAGCTGGTCTTCAGCTTTGTGGACATGTACCGCGGAAGCACACGCGCTCTGCACAGGCTGAATCCGGGATACCGCGCCCCGCTGAACGGGGAAATGCTCGCGCTGGCGCAAGGCATTGCGGAACGCAACGCCTCCTGGCCGCACAGGCTGGAACTGGCTGCCTGCGCAGAATCCATTGATTTGCGCGCGCAGGGCATTGTCGGAAACAAATGTATTGACGGCACGCTCATTGCCCGCCTCTGTCCGCATGATGCGGAACTGCTGGCCGCCATTGCTCCGCAAAGAAAACAGCTTTCCCTGCTGCCGGACGTTCCGGAATCCGCCCCCAAAGACAGGGGACAACGCCCGGCCTGCGGCTGCATCCCGAGCAGGGATATCGGGGCCTACGGTACCTGTCCGCATCTCTGCGTTTATTGCTATGCCAACAAATCGGAGGCCGAAGTACGGCGCAATATGAAACTGTGCCGCAGCCTGCCGGAAGACAGGGAATTTCTGCTGGACAGCCCTCCCCCTGCTCCGCCTCCGCTTTCCTGACAGACAGGTTCCATCAGGGAATAAGCTTTTCCAGATCCTCCTGCGAACCAGACTGAACTCAATCTGCGCGCTGCGGACAGGCAGAGCTTCCGCCTCATCCCCGGAAAACGGAACCATTTGCCATCCCTTTCCCCGCGTGTCTTTCTCCGCATGGGAACCTCCTCCACATCCCAGCCGAACAGAGAAAGTTCATACCGCGAATATCATTAAAACATTTTACTCCTGAACCTATCTGACGGTCGGGGCTCCATGTTCCGGCTCGCAACGTTCGCTCCTCCGCCGGAGCCTGCTCTGCCGCTCATGCCTGTATGCCTGCGGGCTACAGACACAGCCCTGCGGGCCGTCAGTCAGGACTGCTCCGCAAGAGTTCTGAGGTTGCTCCGGTCTCGCGACGGACTCTCTTTTCGCTTGAGTCCGGGAATATTTTCAAAACAAAAATGTTCTATTTTTCCGGCATATTCTGTTGCGCTGCGGCTCCGAACTTCCTTAAGAGCTATGTGCCCCTGCGACACATTCCGGCATATCAGACGGAAAGCCCCGCGTAGGGAAGTTCTGCCATATCGAGCGTATCGTGAGCATAGGCGAGAAAGGCATACACCGGAGCAACGGCACGGAAGGCATCCGACAGATGCGACGCAAGATCCGGCGCAAAGAGCAGCTTCCGATCCCGGGAACTGTGCATGAGAACGATATTACGGCGTTCCAGCCAGTCGCGCCGCCTTTCCGGAAAATCGGCATAATGCGGCCGCCGGAAACATTCTCCTTCAAGGGAAAAAAGCGACTGCGCGTCCAGAGCCTCCTGCGCAATGCGGTAACGTTTATCGTCGCTGACGACAAGTTCCCGGATACGCGCCATATCCCGCGCAGGCGCAGAATAATATCCGCACCCGAAACGATGCATGTCGGCGTTGAATTCAAAAAACCAGAGAGGCCCGACCATGCCTCTGGCCCGCTGAAACACCAGCCACAGGGAGCGTTTGTACAGGGACTTGTCGCGTGAAAAGCGGGTATCGCGCCGTATTCTGGTCAGAACTCGTTCCGGCCGGACATTCAGCAGAGGATCTATTGCGTTTATCACAGGAGCCAACGCCCCTGCCAGTTCAAGCATGGGTTTTTCCACATAGAGCAGATAGCGTTCCCGGTTGGCCAGAAACCATTCCCGGCTGTTCTGCGCATGGTTCTCTTCCAGAAAACGGATACTCTCTTCACTCAATGCCATGGCGTCCCCGCGCAACATTCCGCAAATTTCCCAAAACAAGACCGCCCCGGAACATGCTTCCTCTGCGTCGGAGCGCGACGGGAAAAACGACACATACAGCAGAACCCGCAAGATATTCCACAAACTGCATGCCGCTTCCTCATACTGCCCCGGGGAATGGACGAGGTCAACTCCGCACCGTCATTTTGGAAGAAACATGCCGCCTTGCTCCCGGGCACAAAAGCCTCTATCCTTCGCCATGGAAACAGGCAGTACAGGATATGACAAAGGCACGTCAGTTTCAGAACCCCATAATCGGGCGTTTCTATGAACAGCATTTCGCACTGTTCTTCATGCCCGCCGCCCTGCTCGACGACGCCGGTCTCATCCTGCACTGGAACCGCCACGCCGAACGGATCAGCTCGCGTTCCGAGGACGACATGCGCGGAACAGACGGCTGGCTCACGCTGCTTTCCTCCCGAAAGGGAACTTCCGGGAACGCGGCGGACTGGGCTGCTCTGCTGCCGCTTTTCCTGCGGGGAGACGTGGAGCAACTCGAAAAACGTCTTGCTCCTGCCCATATTCTGAAAGATGCTCACGGCAATCTGACTATCTTTGATTTTACCGGAGACCCCGCAATCATTCTCTGCGGGCGCTGGTTCGACAAGGCCGCCAAAAAAGGGGCGGCACGCGAATACCGTTATCTGGCCTGCGCGACGCTGCGGGACTATGATTTCACCACGTCGCCCGCCGTGCCTCTGTATGAGGTGCTGAAGGGACTGGATCGCAAACGGCCCGCCTGGTTCGGCATTCAGCAGGACGAACGTTACTGTTATCTTTCTTCAGAGATGATCGCCTTGTTGTACGGCGACCATGTCGCCATGACCGATCTGATCGATGCTCCTCTTGCGCAGACCATGTCCGAAGCAGCCGCAGCCGACCACGCCAGAACCCTTGCCGCGCTGGATTGCGGGCACGACAGCGACAGAATCATGAACTGGCCGCACCAGAACGCCGAACATATCTCCTGGATGCAATCCTTTCCGCTGCTTCTTCCGGTCAACGGGCGGCCGGTCAACTTTTCGCTGGTCCGTGATATTTCGGCGCAGAAAGAACGGGACAGTTCTCTGGAAAATCTGCTGCTTTCCTGCAACATAGGCGTGCGGGACAGCTCCTTGCGGGAGCATCTTTCCGACTTTGCCGGCATATCTCCCATCATGCGCAGCACGCTGGCCAATATCGTCCGGGCCGCGCTTTCTCTGGTCACCGTATCCATCCGCGGCGAAACCGGTACGGGAAAAAGTCAGGCGGCCCGTCTGATGCACAGCCTCAGTTCCCGTGCTGACGGCCCCTTTATCTATGTCAACTGCGGCGCCATTCCCGACGAGCTGTTTGAAAGCAGCTTCTTCGGCCATGTCAGGGGAGCCTTTACCGGCGCAGTGCGGGATGCGGACGGCCTGCTGACACGAGCCGATCAGGGCACGCTCTTTCTGGATGAAATTGCGGAACTTTCGCCGCGCGCCCAGGCAAAGCTGCTTCAGGCCCTGAGTGAAAAAACCTATACGCCGGTAGGTTCCACCCGGGAACTTTCCAGCAAATTCCGCCTGATCGCGGCCACCAACCGTGATCTTGAGGATTTGGTGCGCCGCGGACTGTTCCGCGAGGATCTCTTCTACCGGATCAATGTCATGGAAGTGACGCTGCCGCCGCTTCGAGAACGTCGGGAAGACATCCCCCTGATCGTCGGCAGTATTCTGCGCCGCAACGGCATTTCCCGTTCGCCCTCCCGCGCGGATCTGGATCTGCTGGAAAAACACGGCTGGCCGGGCAATATCCGCGAACTGGAAAACGTCATCCTGCGCTATGCGGCGGAAGGAAATCTGAACTTCTTCCACCCGCTGCCCTTCGCCGGCTCCCGTCCTGCCTTTTTTTCAGAGGAAACATCCCCATCTCTGGAGGAAACCTCCCTGAAGGAGCTTCTCGCTGCAAAGGAACGGGAAATCATTATCGAAACGCTGAACAGACATCGCTGGAACAAAGGCAGGGCCGCTGCAGCGCTGGGTATTTCCCGCCCCACGCTTTTCCGGAAAATGCGCGCATACGGCCTGCTGGACGACGATCTTTCCGACGATATTCCCCCGGATGCACGCTGATTCCGAAATATTCTTTCAAAACATCGAAAGGCAACCTCAATCCCCGGCCGCATACGACGGCAGTACCGCAGGGGGAGAGACTCCTGTTCCGTCCGACCTGTTCTCTGTCATGGAAGTCTGCCGTCCTTTCCCGGACAGCGTTCGAAATCCGTAAAAAGCAGCTCGCAGCGGAGGGAGGCAAGCTCCCTCCGCTCTGCACGCTCTAACCGAAGAAAGGATTCTCTTCCACCAATACGGGTTCACCTTGCGTATTCAGACGGATGCGGCTGTTCTTCACAGGGGTGACGGCTTCTTCACTGCATGAACCGATCTGCGGACACCAGGCATAAGGATAGCGATGCGCTCGGAATACCTTGCCGCCGGGATTGATGAATTCCCACACAACCTCGCCTTCCGCAGTCACCTCGATGATGCGCCCATGCAGCATTTCCGTGATCAGCGTATTGCCGTTGGGCAGACGATCCGCGCTGGAGCAGTAATGGCTGAACAGTTGATTTGTTAACGTCAGAGCTTCCACGTTCCCCCCGAAGTTGCGCAGATCGTTATACGACCAGACCACTTCAAGCGTAACAGGATTGATTTCCAGCACGCGGGAATATCCCCGGGTAGCGTTGCAGTAGCCCGTGGGGGCGCACGGCGTCGGCCTGCCGAGGCCCGCCTGTCCGCCGTTGTCGAAGAGCAGAATATTTCCCTCTCCGGGCAGGCCGCGGGGGATCATGTGTACATGATGCTGCCCGACAATCTGGCCTATGTTCTGGAGACGGCTGTCCGCCTCGAAATCCGGCCCGATGCGCCATACGATATCGCCGCTGCGGTGATCGATGATGAAGGAAGTATTCAGGATACGAATATCACTGATAATATTGTCCGGATGGAAACGCTCGTCGCCCGCGTCATACCATTTGTTCGGGCCTACCCAGTTGATGTTGTTGCAATACGTGACCTTAACATACCCCGCGTTTTCAAATTCCGGCGCAAAATGGAAATGTACGGCCTTGCCGATGCTCTCAATGCCGAGCTGATCCCAGTGATCAAAAAGGCTCCATTCCCACAGACAGTTGCCGTCGGCATCTATTTTCATCAATCGGCTGTCGGCCACGGGCAGAGAGGAAAATTCCGGCAATATACGGGTTGCGGTGGAGTTGACCAGCATGACGCCCTGTTTTTTCGGGTCGAGTCCGGGAGCATAATACCCGCAGGGACTGCCCTCGCGCTGGAAGTCATGATGCTGGCGCGCACTCATGACCTCCGCACCCGTTTCCAGATCCCGGACGACTTCCCCCCGGTTGAAACGCCATAGCCTATCCCCTGCCCAGTTGCGCTGCTCCAGATCCAGACAGTCCAGCCAATAGCCCTTCATGTATCCTGAAGTTCCCAGAATATCTCCGCCGGGCAGAAGCTTGTTGTCAAAAGCACCGAACAAGCCCTCCCAAGTATGGACAAGATTCCCGTTCATGTCGAACAGCGCGGCTCCGCGCGAGGAACTCACTCCCTGCACCGCCGGGATCAGCGTCAGGCCGTTCCAGCATTTTTCAGGTTGATAACGCACAACTCCCGTGGGAAAAACTCGACCGCTCATGGCCCTTGCTCCTTCTTGTGATCATAATTTAATCATGAATCCGCCCGGGTACGCCGTGACGACGCGCCCGAGGCGGATCAGGCAGACACATGATTTTATAAAGCAAAGGCCATGCCAGCCGAAAAAGCTTGAAAATACAGGAATTGCCGTCGGAAGGGAGAAAGTGACTACAGTTCAGTTTTGAAACATCCCTCCCCTGTATGGATGCAACCTGTTAATTTTTCTACCTTTTTATGTATATTTCAATAATGAAACATAAATATTCAATTTTGAAATACAACCCGTGGATTCCTGTGATTGCCCCCTCTCAGCCCCGGCTGAACAGAGGCGTCGTCAGAAAAGGCAGGGCGGCGTCCCTGCCCATGACGACGATGTGTTTTCCCCTGAACTCGGGGCGTCGTGCAAGTTCCATAGCCGCCGCGATATTTGCTCCCGTACTTATGCCGCAGGCCAGCCCTTCCATGCGCATGAGCCGCCTGGCCTCCCGAATCGCGTTTCCTGTCTCAACCTTGTAAATATCGTCCACAACTCCGCGGTGAAAATTTGCAGGAACAAAGCCGAACCCCACGCCATATATGCCATGCCTGCCGGGACTTCCGCCGGAAAGAACCGGACTTTCCGCCGGTTCCACAGCCCGGACGAATACTGAAGGATCCCGTTCCTTCAAGTATGCTCCCACGCCGCTTATGGTCGCGCCGCTGGCAACCGCGTCGATAAAGGCGTCGATGCGCAGACCTTCCCGTTCCATATCGGCCGCGATTTCCGGCCCCGTCGTCATTCTGTGAAGCTCCACACAGTCAGGATTCTCGAACTGGTTGAAATACCACGAATGCCAGTTGTCCTCATTTTCCAGACGGGCCTTGCGCACGGCTTCCGCCATGCCCGACCCGGGATCGATGGGATACATGACCGCCCCGTATCGCTCAATCTGGGCCAGTTGAGCCCGGGGAATATCCGTCGTCATGACGACATACAGATGATAGCCCAGGACGGCGCACGTCATGGCAAGGCTGACGCCCAGCGTACCGGAACAGGCTTCGATGACGGCCTTCTTCCCGGTGATGTCGCCCCGCTCCTTCGCCCTGCGGACACAGTAACAGGCAACCCTGTCCTTGATGGAGCCGGTCGGGTTGCGCGTCTCGTCCTTGAGCCATATATGGGCGCCCAGCTTGGCGGAAAGACGTTCAAGCCGCAAAAGCGGCGTATGCCCTGTTTCCTCAAGTACGTTCATGTGCATTCCCTCCGTGCTTTTTGACCGCGCAACGGAAGAGCAGTTCCCAAGCCTCTTCCGCAAGAAGCGTTTCCTCCAGTTCGCGGATTGCCCCTGTCTCTTCAAGAATGGCCCTCATTTTCTGCGGATCGCGCCCCGTGCCTCCCGCCATGGCCCGTACCCGCCGATCCAGCTCCGCGTCCGGGACGGCGAGCTTTTCCCTCCGGGCCAGAGCCAGCAGTAGAGCCTCGGCACGGGCCTCCCGCTCCGCCTGAATACGACATTCCTGTTCCATACGGGCAAGAGCTTCCCGTCTTTCCTCTTCAGACAGACCGCCTTCACGCAGAAAACGATCGGCCTCCTGCTGCCTTCCGCGCAGAGCGCGACGAATCAGCGTCTCTGGAACCGGAAAATTCTTTCCCTCGAGCAGAAGATCCAGGAGCTTTCGTTTCATCTGCGCACGAATGGACGCAAGGCGTTCTTCCATGGCCTTTTCAAACATGAACTGCTTCAGGGCCTTAAGGCTGGAAAAACCGTTTTTCGCTGCAAAGGCCTCGTCAATCTCGGGCAGAATGCGACGGCACAGCCTGCGCACCCGTGCCCGTACCCGCACCGGCTTTCCGCGCAGAGCCGGATCCGGATACCCGGACGGACAGAGAAGCTCACCTTCCCGCTCCTCTCCGGGGCGCAGCCCCCATACCAGCTCGATAATGCCCGGCTCCGGCTCCTCCAGATCCAGAGGAATGTTCTCCGCCTCCATGCCGGGTATGGCCTTTCCTTCACAACTGCGCACATCGACAAACACCGTGTCTCCCTTTCCGCAGGGTCTGTCCGGCTGTTCTTCCAGTGTGGCGTGGTGACGCCGCACGCGACGCACAAAATCGGCCAGTGCGTTTTCCTCCCCTTCCTGCTCCGGCCATTCTACTTCCAACGCGGAAAGATCCTCCGGCAGGACAAGTTCCGGAAGAACATCCACGGTCAGAGTGAAATGAAACGGTCTGTCCGGGGACGGCGTTCCGCCCTCAAAAGCAAAACGGCCCACAGGAATGAGTCCCCATTCGGATACGGCCCGGGCAGCCGCCCGATCCGCCAGCTTTCCCCCCGCCTTCGCCGCGATCTGATCCTTCAGACGTGTTTTCAGAAGTTCCGGAGGAACGTGCCCCTTTCTGTAACCAGGCTCCTCATGTTCTGCTCCCAGTTCTCGCAGAGCATCCTCCAGCGCGGCGTTTACCTCATCTGCGGAACCTTCCGCCACAATACGGCGGATCACCGGCGAAACCGTTTCCAGCGAACAATCCATCGCCATTCCTCCTCACAGTATGCTTCAGAAAACCGGAACTTCAGGCTCGTCCCCATCCGTCGGATCTGGTCGCGGGCACTTCCTCCCGGAACGGACATACAGGGAGAGAACTGCGGCACAGGAACGAAGATAGTACCCCGGAATCACTCCTTTTCTGCACCGCAGTCTCAATCCCGCCTAACGCTGATCCGGGTTCGGAAGCTCTTCCCGCATGATCCGGGCAAGAAGCTCCTCACATTCCTGAAGAGAAAATTCCCTGCCCTGTCCGCGTGACCAGTACAAACCGTCGATCTCCAGCACGGGAACGCGGCCGGTCAACCCCATGCGCCCCAGCAGCGGAGGCTCGGACTGACTGGAAATACCGCCGCTCACCCCCAGATTGCGCATGGCCTGGCGCAGGCTGCGCTCTATCGCATGCAGACGTTCCGCCTCGCTGTCCCAAATGACGATATCGATATGCTTGCGCACCGCAGCTTCCTCCGAAACGAACGTTCTGCGCTCATTTCATGGAGCGCAGGTATTTTTCCGCCTGAAGGGCGGCAATGGTGGCGTCCCCCATTGCTGTGGTGATCTGACGCCATTTTTTGACGATCACATCCCCGGCCGCATATACGCCGGCAATGCCCGTCTCCATGTCTCCGTTCACCCGGATATAGCCGTCCGTCATTTCAAGCACGCCTTCAAAGGCCTTCGTATTGGGGCTTTGCCCGATGAAGCAGAAAATACCGTCCGTTTCTTCGGAGCTTTCCTCACCTGTGGCCGTATTCTTCAGCAGCACCCGCCCTCTGCCGTCCGGCAGGGTATCCACGGACACAATTTCCGTGGATACGGAAACGCCGATTCTTCCGCTCTCTCTGGCCCTGTCCTGAGTGGATGCCGCCGCAATGCAGCTCGGAAAGGCCTCGACAATATGCACATGATTCACGCCGAGACCGATAAGATACAGCGATTCGTCAAAACCGCTGTTGCCGCCCCCGACGACAATGACATGCTTCCCCTTGTAGGGCGCGCCGTCACAGACGGAACAATAATGCACCCGCTCGAACGAAGTCTGTACCGGCAGAGGTCGGGGCTTGCGTCCCGTGGCGACAATGACGGCTCCCGCCCCGTATTCCTCCCCCGAGGAGGTGAACAGACGTTTTTCCGCTCCGGAAAAATCCACCCGTTCCACGTCTTCCACTTCCTCTATGCTTACGCCGAGAGCTTCGACCTGTTCGCGGCATAGAGCCATGAGTTCCATACCGTGTATGCTTTTGTGCGAAGGAAAGTTTTCCACCGTATGCGTCCAGTTCACCAGTCCGCCGCAGACATCCTTTTCAAGAATGCAGGTGGAAAGATTGGCTCTGGCGGCGTAGATGGCGGCGGTCATCCCGCAGACGCCGCCTCCGACGATGACAAGATCGTATGTTTTCATGACGCGCGCTCCTAGTTTCCCTGATACCAGGCGATGACTTCACGGGGATTCTTGATTCCCGTGAAGACGGCTCGAACTTCCCCTCCCCGGATCAGGGCCAGAGTCGGCACTCTCTCCGCACCCACCTTTTCCATAAGAGCGGGTTCTTCTTCAGAGTCTACCGCGGCAAGCGACATGGGAATCTGCGCCGCGACCTTTCCGATCACCGTCTCCATAACCTTGCAATGCGGGCACAGTTTCTTGTGAAAGAGAACAATGCCTTCATGGGTGCGGACAAAATCGTCAAACGAAGAGGAATCCAGTCTGGTCAAATCTTCCACTGACATGATTATTCTCCTGATGATGAGGATGAGCGGCGTGCCGCAGCCAGACATTCGGCCACATAGGAGGCACGCATACCATACAGAAAACAGCACGCGGGCAGGGCCGCAAGCGCGCTCAGGGCAAGAGCCGCTCCCATACCCGCCGCACCTTCGCCGAACGCAGCGGAAAGCATACCGGTCAGAAGCGGCCCCCAGGCGCCCCCGGCCAGAAAACTTATCGTTCCCATGACGCCGACGGACAAACTGCGATATTCCTCCGGGGCAACGTCCTGCACGATACTGAACAGCACGGCCATGGGCAGGATGGAGAACATTCCGTCCACCACGCCGATAACGCAGGCCGGCCCGTAACCGACGCGCCCCGCGCACAGATAAAAAAGCAGCTTGAAAAAAGCCATGATCAACACGGCAGCCATGGCCGCGAAAACACGGCCGTCCCGACGTCTTCTCTGCCATCTGTCCGCAAGCAGACCTCCGGCCCAGGCCCCGATCGCTCCTGCCAGCAGCATGACGGCAAAAGCCGGGCCTGTTGTTCCCCCTGCTTCCTCTCCGTAGGCCCGGGCCAGCAAGGTCGGCGTCCAGGACTGATAGGAATAGAGGATAATATTGTACATGGCCGCGCCCAGCCCCGTGAGCAGCAGTGTGCGGGAGCGCAGCACCAGAGCGATTCCGGAGGCATAGGCTCCGGCCCCGACCCGGGGCTGGGCATCGGGCAGAAGGGGAACAAGCACGGCCGTCAGCAGCCCGCAGGCCGCGAGCAGATAAAAGCACGGACGCCAGGAACCCGTCAGACCGAGCGACAGGCTCCCCGTGAAGGTTCCCAGCGCCATTCCCGCAGGAAGACACATGAAAAAAAGCCCCAGAACCTTCCCCCGGCGGGAGGGCGGATACATGGCGGCGAGCCAGGAGCTTGCTCCCGCGCCCGTGAACGCCTCATTCACCCCGGCCATAAAACGCGCCGTCCCAAAGGAAACAAGGCCCGCAGCACAGCCCGCCAGGGCCATGGCCCCGCTCCACAACGCGGCCGCAAGAGAGAGCATGCGTCGTCTGCCGGCAATGTCGTTCAGGGCTGCGGCAGGCAGAATAAGCAGAGGCAGAGATATCAGCAGAGCGGAATGAAGCAGGCCCATACCCGCATCGGAAAGTCCCATGTCGGCCTGAATCGCACCGCCCAGCACGCCGAGTGCCGAACGATCCATAAAATTCAGGGCATAGAGAAAAAAAAGGACGGGCAATAAGGCCCGCAGAGGAAGACGCGGGAACATGAAGCTTACCTCACACGCCGGAAACATGGCCCTCAAGGGAATGGAAATGGAGCAGATACGGAGGAGACCCGGGGGAGAGCGGAATCCCGCCCTCCCCGAAATCTCAGAAGAGCAGACCGGGCAACCAGGTAGCCAGTCCGGGGAAGAGATAGAGGAGGAACACCAGCAGCATCATGGCCAGAAAATAGGGAACGATATGACGGAAAATCCGGGCCATGGGCACATCCCCTGCCGCCGAACTGATGGCGAACACGTTGATGCCTACAGGCGGGGTAATCTGCCCCATTTCCATAAGAACCACGCAGACCACGCCGAACCATACGCCGTCAAAGCCTATGGCTTCGATACTGGGATAAATGGCGGGCAGAGTGAGCAATACCATGGGAATGACGTTCATCATGCAGCCGAGGATGATATAGGCGACGACAATGGCCACGAACATGGTGAAGTGGCTGGCTCCGAGTTCGGCAACCAGTTCCGCCAGCGAGAAGGGCAGACGTGTGGCGGCGAAGAAGTTGCCGAGAACGCCCACGCCGACCAGAATCAGCATCATCTTGGATGTGACAAAGGCGGTGGAAATAAGGGCCTTCTTAAAATTTTCCCAGCTGATGCGCCTGCGGCACATGGCAAAGACAAGCGTGCCCACGGCTCCGACGGCCCCGCCCTGGTTCGGGCTGAAGAAGCCGAACAAAATGCCTCCCAGTACCAGCGTGATGAGCAGGATCATGGGCAGTACGCCGGTCAGGCTTTTCATCTTTTCCGGCCAGCTGTAGACCTGCCCCCGCGGTGCGAGTTCCGGATAACGGCTGGCAAAGATGAGGACCACCAGAATAAAGAGCGCGGCAAGCAGCAGACCGGGAACAATGCCCGCCACAAAGAGCTTGCCTATGGAAACTTCGGTCACCAGAGAATAGAAAATGAAGCCGGTACTCGGCGGAATGAGGATGCCCAGCGTGCCGCCCGCCGCAAGCGTGGCGCAGCTGAAACCGGGATCATAGTTTTTCGCACGCATTTCCGGCAAGGCCACGGAGGACATGGTGACGGCTGTGGCCATGGAGTCGCCGGACACCGCGGCAAAGCCCGCGCAGCCGGAAACCGTGGCCACGGCCAGCCCGCCGGGCAGGCGTCCCAGCCACATGTTGGCCGTGTTGAAGAGGTCGCGGCTTATGCCGGAATACATGGCCAGTTCACCCATGAGGATGAACATGGGCACCACGGAATACAGATAGGTTGCGCCCGTGGTATAAGGAGCGGAACCCAGCAGCGCAAGGGCCGGTCTGGGCGTGGGAAAGGCGACGAGAAGCCCGACAAAGCCCATGAGCAGCATGGCCACGCCTATGGGCATACCGAGCAGCAGCAGCGTGAGCATGGCCGCCATACAGAAGGCTCCGAGCAGCAGCTTGTCCGCCGCAAAGGGAAGCGAGGCGATCCACCACGGCGCGCTGACGATGACCGCCAGAAAAGCAAGTCCGAAAAGCAGTTCCGGCAATGCCTTCTTTTCCAGCAGAGAGGCAATTTCACCGATAATATCAGACAGGAAGGAAACAACGGCGGCCAGCGTTCCGAGCGCGGCGAAAAGAACAAAAATATATTCCGGTATCTGGAGATCGTAGCTCACTTCACCGCTGGCAAAACGATCCAGGCCGGTCAGGAAAAGCTGCCAGGCCATAATCATGAACAGCACGGCAGCCGCCCCTATGAAGGCGAGGCGGAAGGCAGGACGCCACTTTTCGGACATTTTGTCCAGAATCATTTCCACATAGACGTGGGCACGCTTGTCATGCACATAGCCCAGCCCGCCGAAGAGGACTACCACCTGAAGAAATTCCACCAGTTCCGTGGAGCAGGTCAGAGCCTTATGAAACAGCAGAGAACCTATCACGTCGATGGTGGTCGGAACGGCCATCAGACCGGCGCACAGACAGGAAAGGAAAAACAGCTTCTTGTTTATAAAGAGGGAACATTTTCCCGAAACCTCGGCCAGGCGATGCAGTGATTGGTACATAGGCATTCCGGGGTATGGGCGCTCGCACCCGTGTTCGGGGGAAATCGCCGGGCCGCCCGCACTGCCCCGCACGGGCAGTGCGGGCGGCCCTGATGGTTATGTTCAGTTCATGACTGCATTCCGCAAACAGATATTACGAAGCGCGCAGTTCGCTCATGAACAGGCGGAGCTTCTTGAGCAGTTCCGCCGCTACTTCGGGATGCTTGGAGGCGACGTTGTTCAGCTGATCGATATCGTCGATACGGCTGTAGAGTTCGTCTCGGGCAGGAACCTCGGCGATGGAGCCGGGCGTACAGGTCCACTGATCTTCGCCGTCCAGAGCGGCAACGCCTTCTCCGTAGCCCGTGGCCGCGGAATTCTTGGCCTTGCGCTGTTCTTCGTTCATCTGCGGCCCGGCCTTGGCCAGAGGGTTGTCCACCAGGTGGGAGGAACTGGCCAGCGTCCCCTTGCCGTAAATTTCAAACATGGATTCGGCCACGCTTTTTTCATCGTCCTTGATCCAGTGGATATAGGACCATTCGTCCGTAATGATGGACCAGGAATAACGGTAGTATCCGGCAATGGCGAAATCACGCACCTTGTCGACCTCGCCTCTGGCAAGTGCGAGCAGGCTCTTGCCCTGCATGTCGGGATGCACGCCGATGCCCAGCCATTCGCACACCGTGGGCGCAACGTCCACGCTCTGCACGAAGCTCTTAATCCTCTTGCCCGCAGGCAGACCGGGAGCGCGCAGCATCATGACGGCATGCACCAGCTCCTCATAAGGCCAGGGACGGCACTTACGCATGATGCCGTGGCCGTGCTTGCCGTTGCCCATGGGTTCGCCGTGGTCGGACACCACAAGAACCAGAGTATCTCTTTCCAGACCGAGGCGGCGCAGCTGATCCAAAAGATATCCGAACTGCCGGTCAACCATGGTGACCTTTTCCGCATAGAGCATACGCACATGGTGCAGCTCTTCCTCGGTGTAGATACCTTCCACAGGCCCCATAATCGGCAGGAACTGATCCTTGCCCTTGAAGTCGGGATCATAGGGGCATTTCATGTCCGGGTCATAGACTGAAGGCGGATCCCAGGGTTCGTGCGGATCAAAGCAGTCTATCCACAGATAGAAGGGATGATTGCGATCGACGCGCTCAAGGTAGTTCACGGCCTCGCGCATCAGTTTGTAGCAGTTCTGATCTTCCTCCGACTTCCAGTACTGACGCTGACGCAGGTAGCAGGCAGTTTCCTGAAGCGTGGGATCGCGCATGTTGCAGCCGAGCAGCTTGTCCATGGCTTCCAGCGCATGTTCCTCGTTATAGTCCTCAGGATTAAGGTGATAGAGGGGGTCCTTGGCATAGAATTCATGATCGATTTCATGCCCATGCAGGAAATATACCTTGTCGAAGCCGCGGGTATAGCCGAACTTGGGCAGGCGATTGGGGGCGGCGTCAAAAACCATGGCCGTATCGATCCCCGTCCCCCAGCACAGGTCGGCGATGGTGGTGTCGTCCATATCCAGAGCAGACCAGCCCTTTACCGGCAGCGTATAACGCCCGGTGTGCATGGCGCGGCGGCAGGGCACCGTGGGCACGCCTTCGGTATAGCAGTTGTCGAACACCACGGATTCGCGCGCAAAGCGATCGAAGTTCGGAGTTTTGATCCAGGGATTGCCGTTGCAGTGCAGGTAGTTGTACTGCAGGCTGTCGAACATGACGACTATGGCGTTTTTCACTTCCATTTTCTGCTCCACAAATTGTTACAGGTGAAAAGAAAAGGCGGCTATTGCATGACTTCCTTATCCAGAGCGCGGGCACGAGCCACCATTTCGGCCCCGTTTGCATGGCCGCGCTTGGCTACGGTATCAATCCATTCCTGCACGATGCCTTCGCACTTCTTCCGCCAGCCATCCAGAACGTCGGCCGGAACCACGTCCACCGTCTGCCCTTCTGCCTTCATGAATTCCAGATCGTCACGACAGGACTGATCGATGGCCTTTCCGGTCATGCGCGCATAGTATTCGCCGGAAAGCTCGTCGAAGACCTTCTTCACGTCGTCGGGAAGGGCATCCCAGGAGTGTTTGTTCATGACCACGCACATGCCGCCGCAGTTGATATTGGCCTCATAGCTGTGCTTGGCTGCCTCATATACCTTGGTGCTGCGCATGTAGGCATAAGGAGCAAGTACGGCGTCGGTCTGGCCGCGCTGCATGGAAAGGTAGATATCCGTCGGCCCCACGGTCACGGGCGATGCTCCGAGAGCCTTTGCTATATCCGCATAGGAAGGGGCATAGGCGGCAATCTTCAGCTTTGCCATATCGGCATCGCTCATCGCAGGGGCACCGGTGGTCTGCACCTGGGAAGGCGCGCCGCAATGCAGGCTGATCATATGCACGTCGTCCGTTTCCTTCTGCATGGCCGGGAATTCCTTCCACAGACGCCAGGCGGCCACGGAACCGCTTTCCGCCGAAGTGAACAGGAAGGGCAGATCCAGAATTTCAAGCAGCGGCAACTTACCCTTCTTGCGCGAGACATTGACCACTCCCAGATCCACCACGCCGGAACGTACGGAATCATAAATATCCGCCTCCGCACAGATGGTATTGGGATTGTAGTATTCGATGACGACGCGTCCGTTGGTGCGGCGGTTGATTTCCTCCGCCCAGGGCTTCATGCCGCCTTCAATGGCCGCATGCTTGTCCATGAACACGCCGGTAAAGGTCAGCGTAATGGGCTTATCCGCGGCACGGGCAGAGGTTCCGGGCAGGCCGGATACGACCAGCAGAGCCGCAAGAGCGGCAACGAGATAACTGCGCTTCATACATATCCTCCGGTGGATAGGATCGGACAAGGCCGGGCACCATGCCGCCGGCCTTCCTGCCGTGAAAAAAGCAAAAGGCGTGCCAGACGGCACGCCTTCTATAAAAATGTTCATATTCAGTATGTTATATGCAATTCATTATTTTCAATACCGTTTTTTTACAACAACTCAGGTTTATATTTATTTCATTCATTCATGCATGATAAAAAAATAACAATATTATATTGAAGAGTTATATATAATAAACCATGGTTTATCAAAACAACTCAGGTTTATACGACATCAGGATGCGCCTTGAGATACTTCCCCACAGCCTGTGGGGAAATGCCCAGCAAGCTGGCCGCGGCACGCCGGTTTCCGCCGCTCAATGACAGCGCATGACGAAACGCTTCCTGCCTCAGCGTTCCGAGATATTCGTCAAGAGGAAGCCCGGGGTGCCACTGATTCAGGGCCGCTTCCCGCACACCGTTCTCCGCATCGGGAAACAGCACGTCCTCGGCGTCAATCACGTTTTTCGGAGAAAGACGCAACGTGCGTTCCAGCACGTTTTCCAGCTCCCGTATATTGCCCGGCCAGTCATAGGCTTCCAGTACCTTGAGGGCCATGCGGGTAAATATTTTCGGAAGCGGCAGCGAAGCGTTGATGCGGGAAACAAAGTGCAGCACGATGCGGCCTATATCTTCCTTTCTCCGGCGCAGCGGAGGCACATGCACCTCACCCACGTTCAGCCTGTAGTACAGATCGGCTCTGAACTTCCCCTCGTCCACAAGCTGGGCAATATTGCGATTCGTGGCGCAAATCAGCCGGACGTTCACCCTGTGCGTTTTCTTGGAACCAATGGGATCGACAATGCCGTCCTCGACGGCCCGCAGAATCTTGGCCTGCGTAGGAAGCGACAGCTCTCCTATCTCATCGAGAAAGAGCGTCCCCCCGTCCGCCGCATCGAACTTTCCCTCCTGATCCGTCACGGCGCCGGTAAAGGCCCCTTTCCTGTGCCCGAACAGCACGCTTTCCGCCAGACTTTCCGGAATTGCGGCGCAGTTCACACTGATGAACCTGTCCAGCGGCCTTCCGGAAAGCGCGTGAATATAGCGGGCCAGCAGTCCCTTGCCCGTGCCTGTTTCCCCAAGCAGCAGCATGGGCAGGGGGGAAGGCGCAAGTATCTGACAGACGTCCACTACCCGCTGCATGATGGAATGGGTACCGATGATCCCGAACTGCTCCGCGCGGCGGCGCAACGATATTTTATTGGACACATTGTCGGAGGATGCCAGCGGCACATCCAGTATATCGCGGGAAAAGATTCCCGCGCTGAAATCCAGTTCCGCAAAACGCGGCAGACCTGAATCCGCCACTTCCGGGGAACGGACGACGATGAGCCGCACGGGAAGCTCCCCGGAAAGCAGCAGCCCGGCCAGCCCCACATAGACATCGGGATAGTGAACGCCCCCCCAGCAGAGCGTCATGGGCAGATCCCTGTTCTGCTCCAGAACATCCTTCAACCTGATCCGCAGAAGACGCATGGACTCGGTCAGTTCACCCGTCACGCAGTCGGAACAGTCCACCGTGCGTATTTCCATGTCGGGATCGAGATTGCGCATTTCGGCCTCAAGCAGATCCGGGGCCGGAGCGAGATGAGGAAGCAGAAAAAGGATAATCCGGTGAAAGCGACGCGCCCGCAGAAGAGAAAGTATGGGACCGGGAAGCTCCACCAGCTTATGAACGCCCCTGCGGTAGGGATCGTAAAAATCTGGAAAGGCGAAAAGCACACCTTCTCTTTCCCCATCGGAAAGCAGCCTTGGAGAAAGCTCCTTTTCCCCTGCATATTTTTTCATGATGCGGCCTCCTGCGGATATATCAGACGCGCATTCTGTTACGTCGGTTCACGGCGTGAAATATCCGCCTGCGATCGAAAGAACGTTAAAACAACAGCCCTGTACAGGCATCAGTCTGCCTCACGACAATATCGTTTTCATGGCCGGAACGCCCAGATTCCGCCCTCATCCGGAACCTGCGACGAAGACCTCATGCCGACATTTTGTACCGGAAAGGTTGCTCCTTATCCGGCATTTTTCGGGAAATTGCACTGCCGAAAAAGTTTTTACAACACATCTTTCCGATATTTTTCCCTTATGCTCTCCTCGTGTCAATGAACGTTTTTTTCCTTTATTCATATATGCTTCAAAAAATTACATACTGATACGAATTTTCTAATAACAGAAGATCCCTCCAGTAACCCAGGAGTTGTTCATAAATAAAACTCTACATGAAGACTGAAAAATTCTGTGCTTTGCCATATTGCTATATCCATATACCTTCTCCGTAAAAGATGCTCATGGCCGTATATTTTCTGCCGCATTATTGCGTCGGAAACAGCCCCCATCTTCCGGACGACGGGCACGGCGCATGCCGCCAGACTCTGACGGAATCAGGCAAAAAATACAGGAATCATATCTGAAAGATTCCGTATCCCATTCGTATTCTTCCTTCAGAAAGGAAAGAAGCTTTCGATAAACGCTGTCTGCGCTTCAGCCCCCGGGTCATTTATCGGCATGACAAAACGGCAATTCGGGCAACACCGCCATGCTCAGACGACTTTTTCCTAAAACATCGCTGGGGCCGCCATTCACCCCGATCCGAATGCTCCAATCATCAGGCAGGCCGGACGCGCCCCCTGCCCCTCATTCAAACGAGTCTGAACGAGTTGCAGACAGACCGCGGATTCACCCCAAAAAAACAGATTCAAATGCATCAAAGCGCAAACATGGCAGACCAGAGGAAAAGGCCATACCGGCAGAGACTGTACGGCAGGGACAGGATACGCTCTTAAACAGCACGCCAGCCTGCTGATTTATGCAGGCTGGCGATAATGCAGTATATTACGAAACTTTTATTTACGGATTCAGGACGCCTCGCCGCTATATTCCTCAAGGCCGTATTCCGCGCCGCAGAGACGCAGCGCGTCATGAAGCTCCTTCTCTCCGAATATGTTAATCATTTCTCCCGGAGCTTATGCGCGGTCGGGCCTGTCAGGCGCGGCGAGACACATGATGAACGACTCCATGTCGCCATAATCAGAGGCCCCGGGGAACATATGGCACGGCCTCGCTCGCAAAACCTCCATACCCTGACCGGCTGCCGGAAAGAGAAGACTTCGCAAGGCATCTAAACCGTAGCCCCGGCATCTGGAACGTCCCATCGATCAAGCGGCTGGTCGAAACGCTCCGCGCCGTTAAACATCATCGCCCTATTTTCGACGTTGGAGACATCCCAGTCATTCAGCGGCTGGTTGAAGCACAACGCATAGGAAAACATCTCTTTCATATTCCGCACACTTGAGACATCCCAGTTGTTCAGCGGCTGGTTGATCCAAAAGCCTTGAAGTCGTATTTTGGTACTGGTCTTTTTGCCATATTCATTCACCCAGTTACATTTTACTGTTCCCCTTTTCTGTTGGATATGTCTACACTGTTCTATCAGTTAGCCAAAATAATTCATATGTATATGTTGACAACTAGCCGCTTTTTTTGTATAGTATTATTAAAAGGGGGAAATGTTTATGTTACATAGCATGCGTATTCGATAAGCATTGAAATCAAAAAAGATTTTTCCCATTTTCAATATGGGCTTTTTTGTCATGCTTATTTTGCGTATGCTATACAACAAAACTAACGATGTATAGACATAGTATAAAAACTATGCCTTAATTTTGTTGTAGTGTTATATGTATAAATGCAGGTCAATGCTCATGTTGAGAATTGACCTGTATTTTTTTGCGCAAAAGGAGAAATATTATGCTTGAAAAATATTGGATAAAATGTCCAATTTGTAACGGAAAGACGAGGGTTCAAGTATTTTATAATACGGTATTAAGAAATTTTCCTCTTTTCTGCCCTAAATGTAAATTAACACATATCGTTGATGTTGAAAAATTAGAAATCATAATCAAAAACTCTGAAAAACAAACTTTTTAATTTTGAAAAGGAAGGATATTAAATGAAACACTTACCTAAAAGTACACCTACGGAAATATTGAATAACCCATACGGATTTACTTACAAAGAAATGTCGGAAGTAATTGGAGAGGATAAAGCAAGAGCCTTATATACGGAATTATATAAACAGCCATTTCACAAAAAAAATCTATCAATATCAACAAAAAAAGTCTATAAAAGTAGCGATACTGAAAAGTATGTTTATGAATTGAAAGACAACAGGTATATCGAAACGGTTTTTATTAAACGGCGAGATGGTGGGACTGTTTGCGTAAGTACGCAAGTTGGTTGTTCTGTTGGCTGTATTTTTTGTGAGTCCGGACGCAATGGTTTTGTTCGTAATCTAACACCGTCTGAAATTGTGCAGCAGGTCATATTGATACGTCAAAAAGTAAATCGTATCGTTTTTATGGGAATGGGAGAACCTTTATTCAATTACGACAACTTGATTGCAGCAATCCATATTCTTCGAGATAGAAATGGACTTAACTTTCCAACCGACGGCATTACCGTATCAACAGTTGGTCCAGTTAATCAATTAAAAAAATTGCGCGAAGAACATCTAAAAATTCAGTTGACAATATCTTTACATGCAGCAACACAGGCTGCGAGAAACTGTATCATTCCTCATATGCACATGTACGCTATTGAAGATGTTGTTAAGCAAGCATTGTCCTATTCACAAAGGCATAATCGAAAAGTGGTATTTGCGTATTTACTTTTACCAGGTATAAATGACCGTTCCTCAGATATAAGGCAACTTGCAAAATGGTTTAAGGGCAAAAATGTTATGATTAACGTGCTGCAATACAACCCGACGAGTAATTCAAAAATTAGAGCACCACAAAAACAAGAAATGGTTGCGTTCAAACATCAATTAGAGCAAACAGGACTTGAAGTTACCATGAGAGTTTCTCATGGTAGAGAGATTAAAGCAGCTTGTGGACAATTAGCTAATACATATAATAAAGCCAAAAAACAACAAAAATAATTTAATTAAAAGAGCCAGACGCACAGACGCAGAGCCGATAATATGCAGTTTGAAATACTGCTGTTATCGGCTCTTTTTTGATTTTAATTTGTGCCCCCAATAACCATATTGGAGCAAAATCAGAACTGTTGCTTGTCGTTCTTTGATTTCCGCAGCAGCTTTGAAAAATCAAAGCCGCCGTTTCTTTTTTATTTTCTGATGAAATGACGCGGTATCACTGTTAAAAGCGGCGGCTAAAGGAGGTAGCCGCCATGAAGCACATACCCTATCGACAAAATCCGACGGTCATTGACTTATCAAAAAAAGCCCGACCACCGCCGGGAACCTCTCCACCCTTGAATATGAACTGTCTAATCATCTGAATACCGCTTACAATACCCACGCGCCTGTCCGGGCTTTTCGGGCAGGCGTATTTTGCTGCTCAAAAAATTTTTTGAAAAAAATCCGAAAATCTTCGGCGTTTTTTTCAAAAGGCAGTATTGCCCCGCGAAAAGGGGGACACCACCAACCTTTCATTCGAGAAAGGAGGTGATAATGTGGAACCTAATCGCAGGGAATTTCAGAAACAATGTGCTTTTCAAAGATACTGTAACA
>DWXS01000060.1 GCA_019119045.1 Candidatus Mailhella merdavium
TTTCTTATGGATATGAATGGCAATATTGTCCATTCTTGGAAAGATCTCGGCAATAACAAGAAATGTTACCTGCTTCCGAACGGCAATCTGCTGAGTATCAGTGAAACCCGGAGTGAAGTTACAGAGTATGACTGGGACGGTAATGTAGTCTGGAATTTTGCCAGTAAACTTGGTCCTCATCACGATGGCCGTCGTCTTGAAAACGGCAACACACTAATTCTGTGCTACGAAAACGTACCTTCCTCAGCTATTAAAGAAAATGTGAAAAATCAAACCACGCAATGGTGGGGAACTCAGGATCGTGAAAATGCCAAACTGCGTGGCGACACTATCATTGAAGTGAATCCGGAAGGCAAGATTGTGTGGTCATGGAACTCCTCCGAGCATCTCGATCTCAATCGCTATATGCCTCTTACCGGTATGGCTGACTGGACGCACGGCAATACTGTTTCCATTATTCCTCCCAACAAGTGGTATGACGCCGGCGACAAACGTTTCAAGCCGGGCAATATTCTGTATAACCCGCGTCACTTCGATGAATTTGTCATTATCGATAAAGAAAGCGGTGATGTTGTTTGGTCTTTGAAGGGTTTCAAAGCCATGGGCGGACTCGGTCAATGCCATGAACCGATTATGATCGAAAAAGGTAAGCCCGGAGAAGGCAATATCATGGTATTTGATAACGGCCTGTTCACCCGCAACGGCTCGCATGCAGCACAGAGTGTTGTGTGGGAAATCGATCCGAGTACGAGCAAGGCTGTATGGCGTTATGTGCCCGCTGTCAGCGGCAATGTCCGCTTCCTCAGCAAGTACAAGGGATCCGCATACAAGATGGATAACGGCAATGTTCTTATTTCTGAAGACTACTCCGGCCGTGTGTTTCAGGTGAAACCGGATGCTGCCCATCCGGATGGAGGTTCTATTGTCTGGGAATATGTGTATCCGTCTATCATTTCCAGAACTACCCTGTATCCGTATGATTATTGTCCCCAGCTCAAGGCTATGAAGAAGCCTGCCGAACTTAAGGTTTCTCCGCTGGATCCCGGATTCTGGCAGGTGCTGCCTGACGCGGAGCGAAAAGATGGTATTGTCGTTAAAGTAAGTAAATAACACTGCCGCAGAGTGAGTATATCCAGAGCGGACGTATACGTCTGCCCGGATATACTCAAGTTCTCGACTCGGAGCCTCAGCTCTGGCATGGTCAACCGTCCGGATATCCTTTATATAAGGGGACGCCGGACGGTTTTTTGTTTCATACCGCGCTCAAACCACGGGGATTGTTATGGGCACCACAGTTGCAACGTTCCTGCAAATGAAGCGGGAAGGAAAGAAAATAGCCATGCTGACCTGTTATGATTACAGCATAGCGAAAATTCTGGATGAAGCCGGGGTAGACGCCGTGCTGGTGGGCGATTCGCTGGGCTGCGTGGTTCTCGGTTATCCGGATACCCTGTCTGTAACGATGGAAGATATGATCCGTCATGGTTCTGCCGTTGTTCGGGGCTGTTCCCGTGCGCTGGTAGTAATCGACATGCCCTTTATGTCCTATCAGGCCTCGGTGTATGACGCCGTTGTCAATGCCGGGCGTCTGATAAAGGAAGCCCGAGGCCATGCGGTTAAACTGGAGGGAGGCGCGGCCGTCGCGGATCGTATCCGGGCCATTAGCGAAGCGGGGATTCCCGTGCAGGCTCATTTGGGCATGACACCTCAGTCCGTTAACGCTTTGAGTGGGTTCAAGGTTCAGGGCAAAGGGGAAGAGGCCGCACGGCGTCTGCTTGCGGATGCGCGTACCGTTGAGGAAGCGGGGGCCTTTTCCGTTGTTCTGGAATGCGTTCCTCCGCGTCTGGCTGCATTGATTTCCCGTAAGCTTACCATTCCCACCATCGGTATCGGAGCAGGGGAGGGATGCGACGGTCAGATTCTGGTTGCTCAGGATATGCTCGGGATGTATCGCGATTTTACTCCCCGCTTTGTGCGGCGTTTCGGCGAGGTGGGAGCAGGTATGCGGGAAGCCTTCAGTTCGTATGTGAACGCAGTACGGACGGGAACATTTCCCGGGCCGGAACACGCTTTTGCTAAAGCGGACTGCGATGAAGAAATTCTGGCCAGACTGGAACAAGAATAAAAAATGACTCCAAGCCGGTGCGGCGGAACGAAGGGGAAGAAGGCATGATCATTACCGGATCCATTGCGGAAGTAGGCAAACAAGTTAAAGAATGGAAGCTCAACGGATTGTGTGTGGGCCTGGTTCCTACCATGGGATATCTCCACGAAGGGCACGCATCATTGATCGAGAAATCTGTCAGTCTGTGCGATAAAACGGTTGCATCCGTATTCGTCAATCCCACGCAGTTCGGGCCGGGGGAGGATCTGGAAACATATCCCCGTGATTTCAGTCATGATTGTGAACTTCTGAAAAGCAGGGGATGCGACATGGTATTTCATCCCGATGCGGCCGAAATGTATCCGCCGGATTTTGCCACATGGGTGGAAGTTCAGTCCGACATGCCGAAGCAGCTTTGCGGAAAAACGCGCCCCATTCACTTTCGCGGTGTTTGTACGGTGGTGAATAAATTGTTCAACATCGTAACGCCGGATATGGCATTTTTCGGTCAGAAGGATGCACAGCAGCTGGCAATTATCCGCAGGATGGTTCGGGATTTGTCCATGAATGTGGAGATCGTCGGCTGTCCTATCGTGCGGGAAAAGGACGGTCTTGCCAGATCGTCGCGCAATACCTACCTGAACGAACAGGAACGCGCTGCTGCCCCTGTCCTGTTTCGTTCCATTCAGCATGGGCGTGAACTCATCAAGAAGGGCGAACGGGATGCCCGGCGTCTGATCGCATCCATGAAGGAGCTTCTTGAAAAGGAAGCTCTGGCCCGTATCGACTATGTCGACGCTGTCGATGGCGAGACCATGCTTCCCGTGAATATTCTTGATACGGGTGTTCTTGTCGCCATGGCCGTATATATCGGCAAGACCCGACTGATCGACAACTTTACAGTGGACTCTTCCCTGCTTTCAGGGAAGTAACAGCCCGTAAGCTGCTGTCTGAGCGTTTCATTCTTTCCGTTGGAGTAATGGACGCATGACGCCCCAGACAGAGGACATTGAAACGATCGGGAAAGCTCTGAGAGCATACAGAGTTTTCTGATCGAGTCGAATCCGGAGCGGAGCTGTTGTCGTCTCCGCTCCAGATTCGGCCGGAATCTTTTCCGGGAGACTCTGCGAGCTTCCAGAGTGTCGCACAGCTTAGTGTCAGGCCGCGCTGTCCGAGCTGATATTTTCCATGGGCTTGTCATCAGCTTCTTTATCCAGCTCGCAGGGGAATTCCAGAATCATGCTTGCGCCGTTTCCGGGAGCGGAGGAGGCCGTCAGCACACCTCCATGAGCTTCCATGATGCGCCGTGAACAGAACAGGCCGAGGCCGAAGCCCTGCGAACCCTTTGTCGTGAAGAAGGGTTCGAAGATTTTATCCATATTTTCCGGCGGAATTCCTGGGCCGCTGTCGCTGATGGTGAGACGCCCCCATGTCTGCTTGGAACGCTTAAACACTTCTCCCTGAATGGTGATTGTTCCCTTTCCCTGCATACTGGTCAATGCGTTGAGAAGCAGATTGATGCAGACCTGTTCGAGCAGGATGCGATCGCCGCGCAGGGGCAGGTTTTCCGGCAGGCCGGAAAGATTTGCCTGAACTTCCTTCATCTGCGGGCGGAGAAAGGAAAGCGCGTCGCGCACGATGTCCGCCGCATTCTGCGGTGTGAGACATATGGTTTGCGGCATGGCAATGTTCAAAAGTCTTCTGGTGGTGGCCGCTGCCCGCTCCACATTGCGCTGTATGGTTTCCAGCAGATGGCGCATCATGGGATCGCTGCTTTCTTCCTTTGCCACATCCGTATTGGCAAGAATGATTCCAAGCGGGTTGTTGATTTCATGAGCAATGCCGGCGGCCATTTTTCCGATGACCGCCAGTCGTTCCATTTCGATAAGTTCTTTCTCCAGCTGACGCCGTTCCGTGATATCCCGCCCTATACAGCAGAGAAGGGGTTGCTCCCTGTCAGGAGAAGAGAAAGGAAAAACTATGAATTCCATGGTGCGCTGTTCGTCGGGAACGGGGTGGAGCAGAACTTCTTCTCTGGTGAAGTTGTGTTTGCCCGCCTGATCCAGCATCATACCAAGACAGTCGTTTCCTCGATCGCAAAGAGCCTGCTTCAACGCCTGCTTTTCCGAGTCCGTGTCGAGGCGGAGAATAAGCTTTGCCGCCTTGTTTGCAAGAACGATGTCGCCGTCCGCGTCCACGACGAGCATCATATCGGGAGACATTTCAAAAAGTTCGCGATAGCGCCGTTCCGATGAACGGAGTTTTTGCCGGGTCAGCCGGATCTGGCTGCGGAGAGTGACAATCCATGCCACGGCCAGCAGCGTGAGCAGCAGAAGCCCCGCAAGAATCGCAAGGATATGTCCTTTGTATGTTTCCCAAAACGGTTCCGGTGCCAGGGTATTCCCCAGCCATTTCTCGCGCAGCAGCGTAAGTTTCCCGGAATTTTCAAGATGGGCGAGGGCATTGGTAAGATCTGCGGCGAGTTCGGGCGAATCCGGCCCGAGTACAAGTGTGACGGGAATACGCTCGAGAGAAAGCCCCATGAGCTTGACGTCGTAAAGGTTCATCTGCTGGGCAATATAGGAAGCCACTTCGCCGGACGGGGCGACAAAGGCGGCAGCCTCGTGCATGGAGAGACGCTGAAGCGCGCTTCTGTAGGAACTGGAAATGAGCGGGATACCGCCGTTTTGCGAAACGGTATCCAGAAAGGGATCATCCTTTAAGACAAGTATGCGCTGATTTTGAAAATCCTGCTCGCAGGTGATGTGCGTTTCCGGAGCGCTTACCAGAATACGCCGGTTCAATCCAAATGGGGTAATCAGGGTGACACGGCCATGATAGGAAACGTCGTTCAGAGGAGCGCCGATGATGAAGTCGAGCGTGCCGTCGTTCAAACGTCGGGACAATTCCTCCGGCGAGGCTGAAATAAAACGTACTTCCCTTTTGAGCTTGGCGCCGAGCATGACGCTCAGATCCACGCAAAGCCCCCGAGGACTGTTGCTGTGGTTATTAAAGAAGGCCAGGGGCGGCAGGCTCCGGGGGATGCCGATAAGCAGACGTTCTCCTCCAAAAGCCGCAGATGTGTGCA
Organism: Candidatus Mailhella merdavium; assembly: GCA_019119045.1. GTDB lineage: Bacteria > Desulfobacterota > Desulfovibrionia > Desulfovibrionales > Desulfovibrionaceae > Mailhella > Mailhella merdavium. The sequence continues at coordinate 5,193 of DWXS01000060.1, forward strand.
ACGTCGCACACAAAAAGAACAGAACAGACAAGACGAGCTTCCAGCGTTCACCGGCTGATAAGCAGATCTTTGTTTTACTTTGCAAAGCCCGGAGCAGCAGCGTTTCGGCGAAGCATAATAACTGTTTCAGCAAGAGATCGATCCTCCTGCTTCTGTTCGTAGCCCAGGAAGAGACGACTGACAAGCCGTGTATCTGTGCGGTATTCCGCTCAATTATAAAAAAAACGCACGGAATATCGCACAGTTTTTTGAGCTAGTTTTTTATTTCTCATTGCTTTTACATACATTTTTCGAACGGTACGTTTTTTGCTTAAATAAAAGAAAAATGTAGTTCGCCGCCCGGCGAACCGCACACTTCTGACAAGAGGGTGTATTGTGAATCGACGTAATTTTCTCATGGGTATGGCAGCGACCGCAGGCGTTGCCATGATGCCCCGTATGGGTCGTGCTTTTCCGTCAGTCTTTCCTCACGGAACAACGATCTACAAGCCTGAAAAATGCTGGAGCGGCTTCACTGTGTTCGGCGTGGAAACAGCCGGCGAAGGTTGCGTGCTCATCGACATGAACGGCAATGTCGTCAAGGAATGGAAGCACGTCAGCGAACTGGAACATCCCACCAAGATCCTCAAGGGCGGCTACGTTATGGGAGCCACCCGTCAGAAACCGGAAATGGTCGGCCGTACCTACGGCGACCCCATGTCTGCCGACCTCTCCATCTGTGATTTTGACGGCAAGATCGTCCGTAACATTCCTCTCGCCGGTATGCACCATGACTATCAGGTTCACAGCAGCCCCACCGGCTACTACAGCCCGACTCAGGACGTGCTGTTCGAACCCGACGAAAATATTCTGGTACTCTCGCACCTGTTCACCACTCCCGAAGACAACGGGTACACGCTGACCGCCCGTTCTCCTCTGGACGACGACTACATCTTCGAAGTGGACAAGAACAATAAGATCGTCTGGGATTATCGCTTCAGCGATCACTTCGACGAAATGCCCTTCGATGACGATTTCAAGAAAACCATGTTCAAGTACCCCACTTGGCAGGTGACCCGTACTCCCGGCGTCAAGGCTGCGGACTGGATTCACTGCAACTCCATGTCCAAGCTCGGCCCGAACCACTGGTATGATGAAGATCCGGTGAAGCATTCCTGGGCCCACCCTGACAACATCATCGTATCCAACCGCCAGACCCAGACCAGCTTCATCATCGACAAGAAAACGAAGAAGATCGTCTGGCATATCGGCCCGGACTACTACAAGGATTCCGTGTGGTATCTGAACGGCGAACCTCAGAAGGGACGCGCTCTCAGCCGTCTCGGACAGATCGTCGGTCAGCATCATACGCACATGATTCCCGCCGGACTGCCCGGAGCGGGCAACATCATGATTTACGACAACGGCGGCTATTCCGGTTACGGCCCGCGCAACCCCGCCACAGAAACCGGCTGGTCCAACTCCCGGCGCGACTATTCCCGCGTCATCGAGTTCAACCCGGTCACGCTGGAAAAGGTGTGGGAACATTCTGCCGCCACAATGGGCCTGCGCGAAGGCTACAAGTTCTACAGCGACTATGTCAGCTCCGCTCAGCGTCTGCCCAACGGCAACACCCTGATCACCAACGGCGCAGTCGGCCAGCTTCAGGAAGTCACCCCCGATCACGAAATCGTGTGGGAATACATCAGCCCCTGGTACAACCCCAGCGGCAATTTCAACCTGGTGTACCGCGCCTACCGCGTGCCTTACGACTACGTTCCGCAGATCAAGAAGCCTGCCGAATACGAAGTTGTCCCGCCCAAGAATACGGAATGGCGTCTGCCCGCCAGCAAGACTGCCTACAAGGCTTAGTCATTCCGGCAATCATTAAGGAGTACAGTGATTATGAAACGCTTTCTCGCCATGCTCATCGCCGCCGCCACGTTGACGTTCGGCGGCATGGCCAATGCCGAAGAACTTGCCCCCTTCGACCTGAACAAGGCCACGGTGGAACAACTGATGGCTATTCCGGATGCCAACATCACGGAAGAACTTGCCAAGGCCATTATCGAGACCTCCAAGAAGACTCCTTTCAAGTTTTCTGATGACCTCATGAAGGTTCCCGGATTGGACAACAGCACCTTTGAAGCGATCATGCCTGTCGAAGAAAACGACAGCGTGTGGTACGATCCTGATAACGCCGACATGGTTCTCGGCCCCTCCAAGTGCTGATTCTGCGGCCGTCCGTCCCGGCGGACGGCCTGCCCATTTAATCGATCGTCTAACAAAGGAGTTTCATCATGAATATTAAAGCAGTGCTGTCTGCAATCGCGCTGACCGCCGTGTTTACGGCTCCGGCCATGGCTGCCTCCTTCAGCTTCAACCGCGCCGATGCTGACCGTATGGTCAACTTCGCCAAGGAAGAAGGCATTTCCCTGCCCAAGGATGTGGCGGAAAATATCGTGAAATATCGCAGCGAAGGCCATCAGTTCCTCACGGAAGACGACCTGGCCAAAGTGCCCGGTATGACTCCTCAGCTGCTCATGATTCTCAGCCCTGAAGAAACCGGAACTGACCTGCTCTTCAATCCTGAAGGCAGCTCCGGCATGAAGGCCTACTAAAAAAATAATCCCCGTCCGATCTCAGCTTCCCGCTGGGAACGGATGGGGCAAGGAAGACCATGTATTCCAGTCTTCCGATTTTTGCGAGACTGTCGGTCGCTTGTCAGTTTGCCGCAGCGCTTTTTTCGCTGAACAGATGGGAGAGAATGTATGAATTTTGTGAAATCCTTCATGATGGGGATCGGCATGCTCGGACTGTGCTTTGGTTCGGCTCTTGCCGAAACGGATGTCATCCCTGTGGGAACCATCAAGTATGATCCTTCCAAGTGCTGGAACAGTTATGTAATCCTCACTCCGGACGTTCCCGGCGCCACAGCCAAGTTGATTGACCGTAACGGTAATCTGGTCAAGGAATGGGATACCAAGGGCGGTTACGGTATGCCCAATAAGGTGTATCCCGGCGGTCATTTGCTCACCAGTCTTTATCCACACCTCTCAGAGGGGTCTCAGGATTTGAATACGGTTGCCATTCTGGATTTTGACGGCAATATCGTACGCAAATTTAACAAATGGCAGAAGCTGGAAAAGGGGGAACCCGGTCAGCCTGCTGAAGCTGACGGCACCTACTGGGCTTCCCGGCAGCATCATGATTTCCAGCTTGAAGGGTCTCCCGTCGGGTATTACGCCCCTAGTGCCAATCCCAAACTGGACGGCAAGATGCTGATTCTTGCTCACGCGAATAAAACGAATCCACGCATTAACAAGGATGTTCTGCTGGATGATGTCATTTATATTGTGGATGCCAAGGGAGAAGTCATCTGGGAGTGGTATGCCAGCGAACATTTTTCTCAGTTCGGCTTTACGGATCCCGCAATCAACAAACTTCAGGCAATGACTCGTCGTGGGAAGAGTTTGGGCGGTGTGGACTGGCTGCACATCAACTGCGCCTCCTGGCTTGGACCGAACAAGTGGTATGACGCTGGCGACAAGCGTTTCCATCCCGACAACATCATTTGTGACAGCCGTAACTCTTCTCATTTGTTCATCATCGATCATGAAACCGGCGACATCGTGTGGCAGGTTGCGCCTCCCTTCGTCGGCGAAGACGCCGCACTGGCTCCGATTACCGGCGTACACGGCACGCATATGATCCCCAAGGGGCTGCCCGGCGAAGGCAATATCCTCATCTTTGACAACGGCGGAACCATGAGTAACGACCTGTATGCAGATACGCAGGCGCATTCCTGGAGCCGTGTCATTGAATTTGATCCGATCACCAAGCATCGCGTATGGGAATATTCCGCTCCCATGATGAAGGTTTCGCCTGGTCAGTTCGGACAGCAGTTCTTCTATTCGCCCTTCATCTCCATTGCACAGCGTCTGCCCAACGGTAACACTATGATCGACGAAGGTTCGACCGGGCGTGTGTTTGAAGTGACGCCGCGCGGTGACATCGTGTGGGAATATCGTTCCCCGTACAGCTATGTCGCCGGACTTAAGGGCGTGATTAATTATCGCGCCTACGCTGTGCCTTATGACTATGTTCCGCAGTTGAAGAAGCCCGTGGAGACCGCCGTTGTGGCTCCCGTTATCCCGAACTCCTTCATTATGCTGCCCGACGTCAACGGCAATATTCCTGATTTCAAGCCCAAGATGGACAAGCTGCCCAACGTGCAGTTTGAAGATCCCTGGGTTGCCATGCCTCCGAAGAAATAATCAGAAAGTCTGAAAGGGCTGCCTTTCATCATCCGGATGGGAGGCAGCCCTTTGTTGAGCGCAGATTTGTCGCATATGTTGCGGTCGTCGGGAGAAGAAATTCCTGACGGGGAGGGGAAAATGCGTTTTCTGAAGACTCTGGCACTGGGATTGGGTGCCGTCTGTTTCTGCGCGGGTTCTTCACTTGCAGTGGAAACGTTGAGTACTCCGACGGGAGTTCATGTATGGAACAAATACGGCGCGTATGACGGCTATACACTGCTGTCGCCGAACATGACCAACGATGTGTACCTCATCGATATGAAAGGTGATGTTGTCCATACCTGGCACACAGCCGGAAAACCCGGCCTGTATGCGGAACTATTGCCCAACGGCAATCTTTTGCGCGGGATCCGCTACGATCCAAAATATGTGCCTTTCGGCGGCGTTTCCGGAGGTGTGCAGGAAATTGACTGGGACGGAAATGTTGTCTGGGAGCATAAAATTCACGGCCCGCAGGCCAATCAGCATCATGCTTTCAGCCGCATGCCCAATGGAAATACGCTGATTGTCGCATGGCAATACAAGTCCTATGACGAGGCTGTGGCCAAAGGTCGCAAGAAGGGCACCATTCCTGCAAAGCCGGATCCCGATGCAAAGTATCAGTATGACGGACTGTGGGAAGACTATATCGTTGAAGTGGACAAGAACGGTAAAGAAGTCTGGGCCTGGCATACCTGGGATCATATCGGCAAAGGCAAGGACAAGCTTGATATCAATTACAAGCTGCCCATCGACAATTATTATGGGGATTCCGACTGGGTACACATCAACTGTGTGACCTATATTCCGGAAACGGATCAGATCCTGTTTACTTCGCGCAATTTCAGCGAAGTGTTCCTTGTGGACAAATCCAGCGGCAAGATTGCATTCCGCTGGGGCAACCCCACCACCTACGATTCCAAGGCCAAGAAACCCGGCTGGTGCGATGACGGCGATCAGCAACTGTTTGGTCCTCATGATGCCACATGGCTGGGCGACGGACGCATCATGCTGTTTGATAACGGCTGGAACAGGCCGAGTGTAAATCGTTCGCGCGTGATCATTCTCAACAGCAAGACCGGCGAAGTCGAGTGGGAATACCGGGCACAGAATCCCAACGGTTTTTATTCCGCCTATCAGGGCGCGGGCCAGCTTCTGCCCAACGGTAATGTGCTGATCACCTCCACCAATACCGGACACATTTTTGAAGTGACAAAGGGCAAGAAGCCCCATGTGGTGTGGGAATACGTCAGCCCCTGGACCCTGAAAGGCCCCGTGGCGCTGCTGGAGGATTCCCATTCCTTCGATGACCCGACCGGTCTGGAAGATATCAACATCATGAGCAATTTCGTGCATCGCGCATTCCGCTACGGAAAGGATTATCCCGGCCTTCAGGGAAAGGATCTCTCCAGGGCTCAGACGCTCTTCCCCGGTGCGCCCAAGTGGTATGAGCTGTGGGATCAGGCCGCTATGCTCAAAGCTGCTGAACTCAAGTAAGAGCAAGTCGATACAACCCCTGTACCGGTGGGGGCGAAATACTGCGTCATTTGGAACAGCTTTTCGATAGTCATCCGAAGCCGGGAATGTCGACTTTCAAAGAAGGGAGAGATTATGAAACGCTTAATTTCCTTTGCAGCAAGTACGACTCTCGCTGTCGTGCTTGCGGCAGGAGGAGCCTCTGCCAACGAGGCATTCAGAGGGCCTCTTGGGGTTCTTACCAATGAAGCAGGTGTGACGGATGGCTATGTGCTGCTGACGCCGCAGCAGAGTAAAACAAGCTATCTTATTGATAATAAAGGTAATATTGTCAATAAATGGGAAAGCGAGTATGTCGGCTTCTGGGGTGAATTGAAGGCCGATGGGACTCTCTCACGGCACGGAGTGCTTCCTGAACTCAAAGATACCGGTCTTATTCTGTTCGGCGGCGCCGCAGGAATCATGGAAGAGTTTGACTGGAACGGCAACAAAATCTGGGAATACAAGATGTATATTCCCGGGAAGGAAGTCTCCCACCATACCTATGAAATCATGCCCAACGGTAACTATCTGCTGATTGGCTGGGAGTTCAAGAGCTATGATGAAGCCCTTGCCAAGGGAATGAAGCCGACTAAGGATCGTTATCTGTTCAAGGAAGGCTTTGTTGACGCAAAGAAGCATCTGGACGGAATCTGGCCCGATTTCCTTCGCGAGGTGGATCGCGCAACCGGAAAGACCGTCTGGGAATGGCATGTGTGGGATCACATCGGAACGGGCAAGAATCAGATTGATATCAACAAGTTCTGTACGGCCAAGGTGTACAAGGCCTATGCCGGGCCGGACTGGACCCATTTCAACGGTGTGGCTTACAATCCCGATACGGATCAGGTTGCGGTGACCTCACGCAATCTGGCGGAAGTGTACATCATCGATCGTAAGAGCGGTGACATTGTGTACCGCTGGGGCAATCCGGCCAATTACGGAGCGGGACTGGCTCCTGCGGGCTATGCGGACGACGGCGATCAGAAGCTGTTCGGCCCCCATGCCCCCGACTGGCTGCCCAACGGAAATCTTTCCATCATCGACAACGGCGCCCGTCGTCCTTCCGAAAACTACACCCGTGCTGTCGAACTGGATCCGAAGACCAATAGAGTGGTTTGGCAGTGGACTCCCATGGCGGTAAAGGCCAACGGCAGCAATTTCTATTCCCACTATCAGGACGGTGCGCAGAAGCTGCCCAACGGCAACTGGCTGCTGACCACAAGCAATGACGGACATGTCATTGAAGTAACCAACGAGAAGAACATTGTTTGGGAACTGGCCAACCCGATCAAGGCCGATCAGATTTACCGGGCATCCAATATTCATGGTAAGGGTGGAGACAGTATCCACAAGGCGATACGTTACCCCTCGGACTTCCCCGGATTTGCCGGCAAGAAGATGAAGAGGGAAGGAAAGCTGCCCAACTGGACATCCACGCTGGCAAAGGATGCCGTTCCTCTGCCCGTGAATGCGGAAGGCAAGCCTGAAACCGTCAAGAAGTATGTCCGCGTCGTTCCGGCGGCTCTCGAAGAATAAAACAGGAAAGTCCGGGACATTGTGTCTCGACAGAATACCGTATGGAGCCTTCGGCTCCATACAGCGCACACTCTCCAACGCGAAAAGGATGTTGTGTATGAACCGTATCTTGACTGGATGCCTGGCTCTTGCCTTTCTGGCCACCAGTGCAATGACGGCGACGGCCTATGAAGCTTTTCAGGGTCCGCTTGGTCTGTTGCAGAAGAAACAGGGCACCTATGAAGGCTATACCCTTCTGGCGCCGCAGAACTCCAAAACAACGTATCTTCTGGATATGGACGGCAAGGTTGTGAACGAATGGAAGAGCGATTACAGCTGCTTCTATGCCGAACTGCTGCCCAACGGAAACATGCTGCGTCATTCCCGCCTGCCTGATCGCAATCCCGAATTCGGCGGAGCGGCCGGTCTGCTGGAAGAATTCGACTGGAACGGCAAAAAGGTATGGGAATACAAGTGTTATACTCCCGGCAAGGAAGTGTCGCACCATACCTTTGAAGTGATGCCCAACGGCAACGTGCTGCTTCTGGTGTGGGAATATCGTTCCTATGAAGACGCCATTGCCAAGGGTCTTGATCCCAACAAGCGCGGCCGCACCCTTTTCAAGGATGGCATGAAGATCAGCAACGGCTATATGTGCAAAGGCATATGGCCCGACGTAATCCGTGAAGTCGAACACGGCACCGGCAAGACCGTCTGGGAATGGAAGGTATGGGATCATATCGGAACCACTCCGGACAAGATCGACATCAACGCCTTCTGCGACCTGGGCAACATCATGCGCGCCCTGGCCGGGCCTGACTGGACTCACCTCAACGGCGTGGCCTATAACCCCGCAACCAATGAAATCGCCTTCACTTCCCGTAACCTCGGCGAAGTGTTCATCATCGATTACAAGAGCGACGGCGGCATCAAGTATCGCTGGGGCAACCCCGGCAACTACGGCAAGGGCGATCTTCCCTGGGGTTATGCCAAGGACGGCGATCAGAGACTGTGGGGTCCCCACGCTCCGGACTGGACGGCTGAAGGCACCCTGTCGATCATGGATAACGGCTGCTATCGTCCTTCCGGCAACTACACCCGTGCGGTAGAACTCGATCCCAAAAAGAACGCCGTAGTCTGGCAGTGGACGCCGAAGCTGGCCAAGGCTGCCGACAGCAACTTCTATTCCGCCTTCCAGAACGGTGCGCAGAAGCTGCCCAACGGTAACTGGGTAATTACCACGTCGTCTCCCGGGCATATCATCGAAGTAACCAAGGATCATAGTATCGTATGGGAATATGTGAATCCCGTCGCCAAGGATAAGGCCTATGCTCTGAGCAACGGCCATGGCGGCAACGGCGATTCCGTACACAAGGCTGTGCGTTACGGCAAGGACTGGCCCGGCTTCAAGGGTAAGGACATGAGCGCCAAGCGTGATCTCATGCCTGCCGGATCTCCCAACTGGCTTGAAGTTTTCTCCAAGTGTGAAACCGTGCCCATGCCCGGAGCCAAGTAATAAGATAATGAAGTAGTGTCCGGTGGGTTTACCCCGCCGGACATACTATCTGCTCGATAAGAGTTGCGATTGCGCCAGGAGAGGGAGCGTCGATGTTCCCCGCGCCGGTCGCACGCGGACAGTTAGCGCGTAAAGGATGGGTCGAATGAAGCTATTGAAAACTCTTGCGATCGGAATGGGCGTAGTGTGCCTCTGTGCGGGGGCGGCGCAGGCACAGACCGATGTCATCCCTGTCGGAACCATTAAATATGATCCCTCCAAGTGCTGGAACAGTTATGTTGTCCTTTCGGGAAGTTATCCCAAACTGATTGACCGTAATGGCAATCTGGTCAAGGAATGGGACAACCGCGGGGCGGCCGGACAGCCCAACAAGGTTCTTCCCGGCGGATATCTGCTGACCTCGATTTTCCCGCCCGTCCCCGGTGGATTCCAGGATCAGAGTGCCGTGGCCATTCTGGACTGGGACAGCAACATTGTTCGCAAGTTTGATAAATGGCGCAAGGTGGAAAAGGGCGATAAAGGGCAGACCGCAGATGCGGACGGTTCCTTCTGGGCTGCCTGTCAGCATCATGACTTCCAGCTTGAAGGTTCTTCCGTCGGCTATTACGCCCCCGGCATGGAGCCGAAAAAAGACGGCAAGATGCTGATACTTGCACACAATGTTACAAAGAATCCCCGTATCAACAAGCTGGATATACTTGACGACAATATCTACATCGTTGACAGCAAGGGCGACGTGATCTGGAAGTGGTCCGCCAGCGAGCATTTTTCCCAGTTCGGATTCACAGACGCAGCCGTCAACAAGATGCAGAGCCTGAACTGGTACGGCGGCAAGCACGGCGGTGTGGACTGGTTCCATATCAACTGTGCTTCCTGGCTCGGCCCGAATAAATGGTATGATGCCGGCGACAAGCGTTTCCATCCGGACAACATCATCTGCGACAGCCGCAATACCTCGCATCTGTTCATTATCGATCACGAAACCGGCGATATCGTGTGGCAGGTTGCGCCTCCCTTTGTTGGGGCTGATGCCGCTCTGGCTCCGATCACCGGCGTGCATGGTACGCACATGATCCCCAAGGGACTGCCCGGAGAAGGTAATATTCTGCTCTTCGATAACGGCGGAACCATGCCTGGCGACATGTACGGCGATACGCAGGCCCATGCCTGGAGCCGCATCATCGAGTTTGATCCGGTCACCAAGACCCGCGTATGGGAATACTCCGCGCCTGTCATGAAGATTGCCGGCGGACAGCATGGCTACAAGTTCTTCTTCTCGCCCTATATTTCCATCGCTCAACGTCTGCCCAACGGTAATACGCTGATCGATGAGGGCGCATGCAGCCGCATCTTTGAAGTGACTCCTATGGGTGAAATTGTGTGGGAATACCGTTCTCCCTATGGGTATTCTGCGGCTCAGAAGGCCAATACCACCTATCGTGCCTACGCCGTACCCTATGAATGGGTACCTCAGCTGAAGAAGCCTGTGGAAACTCCGGTGACTGCGCCGGTGGAACCCAAAAGCTTCATCATGCTGCCCGACGACAAGGGTAATATCCCCAACTTCAAGCCTGTTCTGGACAAGAGCCCTGCGGTGCAGTTTGATGAACCCTGGGTTGTGACCCGTCCTGCCGCGAAGTAGCGGTTCAGCGGAATCAAATATGTTCTGAACGGATATCGGGCGGAAGGAAGCAATTCCTTCCGCTCTTGTATATACTCCGGGCAATATGAGAATTACATTTGGTGTTTAATATTTATTTGTTTTGTAATATGGTAATATCATTATATATATTTTTTAAAAAAAACATATAGTTAAAATCTGCGTATAGAATTGTCGACATTTTGTTGTAATATGATTATATAAAAGGAAAGCCTCTGGTTCCCCGGTTGTGAAAGCTCATGGCGCTCACGGAAAAGATGACGAACTCGACATCGAGCCGAGCGCGAATTTCCGATACTGTGCTACTCCATAGGTTCAGCTGCCAGGGAATGAATGCCCTAACCTCATTTTTACAGGAGTGTTCACATGAATCGTTTAGCCAAGGTTTTTGCTGCGGCTCTCGCCGCGGTGGCACTGGCGGGGAGTGCGCAGGCCTACGAGGCCTTCAAGGGTCCGTTGGGGCTGTTGCACAAGGCTCCGGGTACCTTTGACGGCTACACCCTGATTGCGCCGCAGCGGGCCAACATTACTTATCTGATAGACATGGATGGTAATGTGGTTCACGAGTGGAAAAGCGACTATGGATGCTTCTATGCAGAATTAATGCCCAACGGCAACCTGATCCGGCATTCCACTCTGCCCGGCGTGCAGCCTGGCTTTGGCGGACAGGCCGGTCTGTTTGAAGAATTCGACTGGGATGGGAAGAAGGTATGGGAATATAAGAGCTATATTCCCAATGAAGAAGTTTCTCACCATACCTTTGAAGTGATGCCCAACGGCAATCTTCTGATTCTGGTCTGGAAGAAACATTCCTATGAAGACGCGCTTGCCAAGGGGCTCAAACCCGACGCTCCCGGCCGCTATCTGTTCAAGGAAGGGTTCAAGCAGGGCAAACAGACCATTGAAGGTATCTGGCCTGACGTCATCCGGGAAATCGAACACGGAACCGGGAAAATCGTGTGGGAATGGGATGTCTGGGATCACATCGGTACCGGTGCGGATCAGATTGACATCAATAAGTTTGTTCCCAACCTGAACCGAATCTGGGCCGGCCCGGACTGGACGCACTTCAACGGCGTGGCCTATAATCCCGAGACCAACGAAATAGCCATAACGTCCCGCAACCTCGCGGAAGTGTATATCATTGATTATAAGAGCGATGGCGGCATTAAGTATCGCTGGGGCAACCCTGCCAACTACGGCAAGGGTAAGGCTCCTGCCGGTTACGGCGACGACGGCGATCAGAAGCTCTTCGGCCCCCACGCTCCGGACTGGACTGCGGAAGGTACCATTTCCATCATGGATAACGGACATACCCGTCCTTCCGGCAACTACACCCGCGCCGTGGAACTTGACCCGAAGAAGAACGCTGTTGTGTGGCAGTGGAAGGCTTCCGATGTCAATACTCGTGACTGGAACTACTATTCCGCCACGCAGAGCGGCGCACAGAAGCTGCCCAACGGCAACTGGCTGATCACGGCTACGCTGGCCGGTGGCCACACCATCGAAGTTCTGCCTGATAAGCGCATTGTATGGGAATTCATCAACCCCATGGGCAGAGACAACAAGGTTTATGCCGCTTCCAACGCATATGGCGACGTGAGACAGCTTTCCGTGCATAAGGCTCTGCGTTATGCCAAGGATGACCCCCGCTTCAAGGGCAAGGATATGAGCGTGAAGCATCCGTTGATGCCTGCCGGTACCCCGGACTGGCGGAAGTTGCTCGAAGTGAACAATGTGCCGGCCAGCTTCAATCCCGAAAAGAAGTAATACCCGTCTTTGAACGATAAGTCGTGGGGGCCGTCGGATTCGTCCGGCGGCCCCTCGTCTTATTTTCCTGTTCTTTCAGCGGCTTATACGATGTCCCCTGAAGTATTTCTTGCCCGAGTCCGGCTTGACGGCTACTATGGGGGCACAGTTGTTTTACGAGAGGTTTTGCACATGTGTGGAATCATCGGCTACAGCGGGCATCGTCCTGCGGTTCCGCTTTTGGTTGAAGGGCTGCATCATCTGGAATACAGGGGCTATGACTCTTCCGGCGTGTCTTTTATTCAGGCGGGAAAACTTCATGTGGTCAAAGCCGCAGGCAGGTTGTCCGCCCTGGAGGCCAAACTTGCCCATGAGCCGGTCATGATCTCCACCTGCGGCATAGGGCATACCCGCTGGGCCACGCACGGCGCGCCTGAAGAACGCAACGCTCATCCGCATCTTGCCCGGGGTGGTTCCCTGGCCATTGTCCATAATGGGATCATCGAAAATTTTCAGGAGCTTCGTGATGAGTTGACGGCTTCCGGCTGTACCTTTGTTTCGGATACGGATACGGAAGTCCTGGCCTGTCTTATTGAGGAAGAGCGGAAGAGAGCCTCTTCTCTGCTCGAAGCCTTTGCCCGTGCCCTGCGTCGCGCCCGGGGAGCGTATGCCGTGGCCATGGTTGCCCCGGAAGAGCCGGGAACAGTGTATGCCGCACGTTTGTCGGCACCGCTTCTGATCGGCGTGGGAACCGGAGAATGTTTTGTTGCCTCTGATGTGCCCGCGTTTTTGAACTACACGCGCGACGTTGTGTTTCTTGAAGATGGAGAGATTGCGCGTATCGGGCGAGGGGGCGGTTCTTGGGAGCTGTTCCGTCTTGACGATCTTGCTCCCGTGAGTCGGGCAACGACACGCATAGCCTGGGATATGCAGTCTGCCTGTAAGGACGGGTACAAGCACTTCATGATCAAGGAGATCATGGAGCAGCCAAGGGTTGTTGCCGAGTGCATGGCCGGACGTGTGCCTGCCGATCCTGCGCGGGATGTGCTCGACGGAGTCTCTCTTCCCGAGCTGGACGGAATGGATGTGCCGCGGCGTCTGCGTATTGTCGCCTGTGGAACATCGTACAATGCAGGCTTGTGGGGGGCGCGCTTTCTGGAAAAATTCGGCGGTATTCCGGTGGATGTGGAAATTGCCTCCGAGTTTCGGTATCGGGATCCGCTGCTGGAGGAGGGCGAGGCCGTGCTGGCCATCAGCCAGTCCGGAGAAACGGCGGATACCCTTGCGGCCCTGCGGCTGGCAAAAGAAAAGGGCAGAGCTGCGCTGGGCCTGTGCAATGTCGTGGGCTCGTCCATTGCGCGGGAGGCCGACGCCGTACTTTATACTCAGGCAGGCCCGGAAATCAGCGTCGCGTCCACCAAGGCCATGTGCAGTCAGATGGTGGTGTTGCTGCTGCTGGCTCTGTACTGGGGAAAGCGCAGGGGCAAAAAGGACGATTCCGCGCTTCTTACGCATTTGCGCGGCCTGCCCGCTCTGCTGGAAGGCGCGCTTCCGGCCATGCGGGAAACCGCAACCCATGCGGCGCGCACATATTCCGGAGCCAGGAGCTTCTTTTATCTGGGGCGCGGGCCTTCCTATCCTCTGGCCTTGGAAGGTGCGCTCAAACTCAAGGAACTTTCCTACATTCATGCGGAGGGATATGCTGCTGGCGAGATGAAGCATGGCCCCATTGCTCTGATAGATCCTGATTTCCCTACCTTTGCGTTGGCTCTTCGTGATGAATTCTTCGCCAAAATGGTGTCGAACATCGAACAGGTGCAGGCCCGTCAGGGCAGGGTGATTGTGCTTACGCAGCCGGATTCCTGCGGCGAATGTGGTGATCTGCATGCGGATGTTCTCTGGATGCTGCCTTCCTGTCATTCTGAACTTGCCTCGTTTCTTGCCCTGCCGGCCTTGCAGCTGTTCAGTTATGAAGTGGCCGACTATCTGGGCAAGGACGTGGATCAGCCGCGCAATCTGGCAAAGAGCGTCACTGTGGAATAAATCACGGCAGAAGACTCCGCAATGCAGCGGACGGCCTCGGGAAGGAAAAGCGGGAAAGACTCATGGAAGACAGAGAGATCATCGCCCGTATCATCAATCCATACGCGGATCGTTATGTCGTCGATTCCATTCCCGAGCGCACGCTCCGTTCCCGGAATCGGATTCCTGCGCCTGCCCGCCTGTCCATGCGGGCGGAGTTTGCCGCGGCATGTGCCCTGAGGGACAGGGGCATGGAGCTGGCGCGCAATATCTTTGAGGAAAAGCGGGATCTTTTCCCCCGCACGGAGCTGACTGCATGGGCAGGGGAGGTTACGGCAAGCCTGCTTCGAAACAGGGCTGCGCTGCTCAGTCTGTGCAAACTGCGCTGCGATGATGTCTATCTGCTTTCGCACAGTGTAAATACTGCTGTTTTGAGCGCAGCCTTTGCCATGCACCTCGGCGTCAGGGAGGAGTTTCTTCCCGACTTCGTTGCCGCCGGTTTTCTCCACGATGTGGGCAAGCTTTTTGTTCCCGAGCATATTTTGCTGTATCCGGGCGGGCTTTCTCCCATACAAATGGAAGAAATGCAGGCGCATGTCCTTAAGGGACAGGAATTCCTGCGCTTTTGGGACAATGTTTCGCCCATTGTGCTGGATGGGGAACTGGATCATCATGAATGTCATGACGGCTCCGGTTATCCATACGGCAAGTCGGGAAAGGAAATATCCTTCACCGGGCGGGTTCTGGCAGTTGTGGACATGTATGATGCCATGTCCAGCCCGCGCGGATATCGGAAGCAGGTGACGCCCTACAGGGCCCTGGGCTGTATGTATCATGAGAAAGACAGCCACTTTGCTCCCGGTTATCCTCAGGCCTTCATTCGACTTATGGGCGTTTATCCTCCGGGCTCTTTTGTCCATCTGTCGGATGGAAGCCTTGCCGTCGTACTTGAGGCGGACAGCCGGGCAGGATTGCGTCCTCTTGTGTTGCGTGTTCTGGACAGTCGGGGACAGTCCTGCGCTCCTGAACCTCTTGCCCTCGGGGATATGGAACATCTGGAGATTTGCGGAACGCTCTGGAAGCTGCCTTCAAGACTGCGCAGCGACGCGGAAAAATTGATCGCCGGCATAGAGGACTGAGCAACATATCTCCGGCTCCTGCCCCTCTTCCTCTTTTTCGGCAGAGCGCGAAATTGCACGTTACGGCTATGTGCAGTTGCAGCCTTTATATGGGGGAGTGATGGACCTCCCCTTTATCTCGACAAGAAACGCATGAACTTCCTTCCGGAAAATGAGTTTTCGGAAAGCCGACGCTGCTTGCCAAAGGCTTTGAATTATGAGTTCCCGACCCCCGGGGACAGAGTGAGGCTGAAGGGAGTTCGTTTCTTTTTCGTCTTAAGAGCTGCCGTTTTTTTGAAGCTCCCCGAAGCAAGACAGCGTCGAACTCTGCCATTTGATATGAATTTTACACAGGATTAACGGCTTTTGCCTTTTTTTCCTCTCTGTGGGGAGCTATTTCCCTGCCATGCAGCCCTTATTGCAATGAACATACAAGGAGAATTATCATGGCTCATGGCATTTCCAGACGTGACGCGCTCAAAATGAGTATGGCCGCAGCAGGGTTCGGCATGTTGCAAATGGTTCGCCCCGCTCGCGCCGCACAGAAGTCAGGTACTCTGGTCAGGGCCGGAATTGTCACAGATATGCACTACACCACCAAAGACGACAGCGACACACGCCGGTATTCCGCCGCAATGAAGAAGATGCGTGCTTTTGCGGATGCCATGGCTGCTGTAAAACCGGCCTTTGTGGTGGAACTTGGCGACTTTGTGGATACGCTTTCACCGGGAACGGATCCGCTGAAGAATCTTGCCGGAATCGAAAAAACATTCACGTCCATTTCCTGCCCGCATTATCATGTGCTTGGGAATCATGATTTTGATAATCTCCGGCGGGATGAGTTTCTCGGCAATATCAGCAATACGGGTATTCCTCAGGGCCAGACCTGGTATTCCTGGGATGCGGGAAACATTCATTTCGTCGTGTTGGATGCTGACTATACGCCAGGAGAGTTCCGGCCCTATGATATGAATACGCCGGAAGATACCTTCTGGGACTGGACGGATACCGTCATCCCTCCTCAGGAACTGGAATGGCTCCGTGCGGATCTGAAGGGAACAGATCTTCCGACGATTCTGTTTTCACATCAGACATTGGATCGGGTGGACGATCAGGATCACAATATCAAAAACGCGTCTGTCGTACGAGGCATATTGGAAGAGAGCGGACGTGTGCTGGCCGTGATTTCCGGGCACGATCATCAGGGAGGCTATTCCAATATCAAGGGGATCCACTATGTGGTACTCAACGGTAATGTCGGAGTCAGCGATTATCGTGCCTGGAGCGTCACAAGCAGCGCGGGGGGACTGGATGAACACAGGGACAATCAGTTTGCCGTGCTGGAAGTCAGTCGTGACGACAGCGGAACATATACGCTGAAGCTGGACGGATATGGGCGTCAGCCTTCCTATGTGCTGGAACGTTCTCTCGAGGCATAGAGAGGATTGTCCGGAAAATACGGGTAAGCCGGAAAACGCAGGATGCTTTAATCAGGCAATAGCCTGATTAAAGGCAATATGTGCGGCTGTAGGATAGGGGAGAATCGGAAAAGAGGCTTGCTTGTCCGGGGCTGCTTTTCTGAGCAATAATTGAAAAATAACGCCTCTTCGTCTTTTTTTGAGGCGAACTAACCAGAGCGGGCGCATCCTTCTGGATGCGCCCGCTCTGGTTACATGCTCTTTTGGGGAAATGCTGCCCCTGCAGAAGACATAATTATGCGGGAAGAGCCTTTTCAGCTTTGCGCGCAGGAACTGCTATTGCCTGTTCAGCGAATCAATGAGGCCTGTCAGTACGGAGATCTGACGCTCGAGTTCCGCCACAGTACGGGAGGCTTCTTCCATGTTTGATGCGGTTTCTGTGGCGATGATGTTGATTTGCCCGATATTGTGGTTGATGCCTTCACTGGTGGCGGACTGCTCTTCACTGGCCGCGGCAATAGCCTGGATTTTGTCGGCCGAGTTGATCGCCATATCCAGTATTTCGTTCAGCGTATCCCGAGCCTTTGCCCCGAGTTCCTTGGTAACGTTGATATTGGAAACGTTGCGTTCCACCTGACTGATGCTCTTTGAGGAGCTTTCCTGGATGGAACCGATGGCATTGGCCACATCCGAAGTGGAGGCCATGGTCTTTTCCGCCAGTTTGCGCACTTCATCGGCCACCACGGCGAAGCCGCGTCCGGCTTCTCCTGCTCTGGCCGCTTCAATGGCCGCATTGAGCGCAAGGAGGTTGGTCTGATCCGCGATGTCGGAAATGACGTTCATGATCTGGGTGATGTTCTGCGCATGTTTGTCCAGATCTGTCATGACATCCTTGAGTTCAAGAGAATCATCCTGAACTTTCTGAATGCTTTCCATGACCTGACCGACAACGTTCACTCCTTCCGTCGCCGCGTCGCGGGTTTCCTGCGCGCCCTTGGCGGATGCCGCGGCGTTGCTGGCGATATCGGTTACCGCAAGATTCATCTGTTCCATGGCGGATGTGGTTTCCGCCACGCGCTGAGCCTGTTCCTGAGCCCCGCTATTGCTGTGTTCGATGCGTGCTGCAAGGTCGCTGCTTACGTCCTTGCTCGCTTTGGCCACATCTGCCAGACGCACAGCCAGATCACGAATTTGTTTTGCGGCCTGGTTGGCCTTGTTCAGCGCATCGTCGGCTTCGCATTTCGCAGCTTCTGCGCTCCGGCTCTGTTCTTCTGCATGAGCTTGTTTTTCTTCGCTTTCCTTGATGCGGAAACGAAGACGTTCAATCATATAGTTGAGGGTTTTGCGCAGTCTTCCTATTTCATTGTTGCCGGTGACATCGATGCTGGCGTCAAGATTGCCCTGCGCTGCGTGTTCGGCAAATTTTGTCGTTTCTTCCAGCGGTCTGGTAATGGCGCGGCTGGAGAAGAGCTGGCTGATCACGACGGCAAGGAAGATGACTCCGATGCAGATGGAAACATAAATGGAGTGCGCCCGTACTGTTGCCCTGGTTTCGCGTACCTCCGCATTGCAGCGTTCGTTGAGCATACGGGTGAACTGATCCAGCGGCTGCATGATTTCCGCCGTGGAATTCTGGTAGGCCGGGCCGAATACCAGTTGTATCGCCAGATTTCGATCAGGCTCTTTCTGAACGGTATAGTTGCCGGAAGCGTCCTTGAATTTTCCCACGACGGCGTTCATGGCTTCCGTTTCCAGCAGAACCAGCGCATTGGAAAGCTGATTTGCCCTGGCCACAAGGGCAAGTTCTTCTTCCGTCACGCCGTAATCCTTGAGCAGACCGACCAGTTCCCTCTTCTGACCGGGGGCAATGAGCGCATCGGAGGGACGCGGCTTTGTGCCCGCGCGTACGTCCACAATGTTATTATAGGCATCAAGCGCTTTTTGATCTCCCGTCACGGCATACAGGCGGACATTGGCGGTCAGGTTTTCGGAGCTTTGCCGGAGTTCATCGCCCAGAGTGAGGCTGGCCAGCCGTTTCTGTTCGACATCCTGCAGTGCATTGATATTGGATATGAAAGCGAAAATTTCAAAGCCTGTGACAATCACGGCTGCAAGAATAAGACCGTTGAGGAAAAGCATGGCTTTGCGGATAGTCATGTCTGTGCCTGCCTGTGTTGTTCGTTTTCGGAGGCTGGAAATTTTCGGCCCGGCTCCTGCCTCCGAGATAAATGTATATTATATTTGAATCGTCGGAAAGACGAAAAAGTTTAGAGCCGTGCGGTCTGGCCGTCTGTTTCTGTGTTTGCTGATATGAAAAACGCCGGTATTTTCCGGCGTTTTTCATATCAGTTTTTCCGTTCCATCTTTGCCCAGCTGTCCTTCAGCGTGACGGTGCGGTTGAAGACGGGATGTTCCGCCGTGCCGTCCGGATCCGCGCAGAAGTAGCCGAGCCGTTCAAATTGTACCTTTTCTCCGGGATGCAGCCCGGCAAGGTAGGGTTCGGCCTGCGCCGTCACGACTTTCAGGGAGTCGGGGTTGATGAAATCCGTGAACGGCCGTCCCTCATCGTCGGGATTTCCCGTTACGCCGGGAGTATCCTGAAGGAAGAGGTGTTCGTACAGACGTACTTCTACGGGACGGGCATGACGTGCGCTCACCCAGTGTATGGTGCCCTTGACTTTACGTCCGTCCGGGGAAGCCCCACCGCGGGAAGCCGGATCGTGCGTACAACGCAGTTCCACGATATTCCCCGCCGAATCGCGTATCACTTCGCGGCAGGTAATATAGTAGGCATAGCGCAATCTCACTTCTGCCCCCGGCGCAAGACGGTGGTATTTGGGGGGCGGCGTTTCCCGGAAGTCGTCGCGTTCGATCCACAGCTCGCGGCAGAACGGCACGGAGCGTGATCCGTATGCAGGGTCTTCCGGATGCAGAGGAAGGTCGAATACTTCCTCCTTATCTTCGGGATAGTCCTCCAGGACGACGCGGATCGGATCAAGCACAGCCATACAGCGTGGAGTAATGGCGTTCAGATGTTCGCGCACGCAGAATTCAAGAAGGCCGTAATCCACTGTGGAGTCGGCCGTGCGCGCCACGCCGATACGGGCGCAGAAGTTGCGGATCGATTCCGGAGTATATCCGCGCCGACGCAGACCGCAGATTGTGGGCATACGCGGATCATCCCAGCCGCGAACGCGCCCTTCCTTCACCAGCTGGATGAGCTTGCGCTTGGAAAGCAGCGTATGGGTGAGATTAAGCCTGGCAAATTCGATCTGTTGAGGATGATAGATGTCAAGCGCGTCGAGAATCCAGTCGTACAGTTCGCGGTTGTTGTCGAATTCCAGCGTACAAATGGAATGGGTGATGCCTTCGATGGAGTCTGAAATGCAGTGCGTGAAGTCGTACATCGGGTAGATGCACCACTTGTCTCCCGTACGGTGGTGACTGGCATGGCGTATACGGTACAGCGTGGGATCCCGCATGATGACATTGGGGGAGGCCATGTCGATTTTTGCGCGGAGCACCAGCTTTCCGTCCGGAAATTCTCCGGCCTTCATCCGGCGGAACAGATCGAGGCTTTCCTCTGCCGGCCGATCCCGCCACGGGCTGGGTGTGCCCGGTTTGGTGAGGGTTCCGCGGTATTCGCGGATTTCATCGGCGGAAAGCTCGTCTACATAGGCCTTGCCGTCCATGATCAGCTTTTCGGCATAGGCGTACAGCGTATCAAAATAGTCGGAGGCGTAGTGCGGATCTCCTTCCCACTCGAAACCCAGCCAATGCACATCTTCCTGAATGGAATCGACGTATTCCACGTCTTCCTTAACAGGATTCGTGTCGTCAAAGCGCAGATTGCATTTGCCGCCGAATTCCTTTGCAAGACCGAAGTTGATGCAGATGGATTTGGCATGGCCGATATGCAGATAGCCGTTGGGTTCGGGAGGGAAGCGCGTATGCACCCTGCCGCCGAAACGGCCGCTTTCGTTGTCCTGTGCGATGCGTACGCGCAGAAAATCCTGGCCCTGAGGTCTTTCCTGCGGCGTAGCGCAGGAGGTTTCCGGCTGCTGACTCATGATGTACTCCCGAACCCGGCGGCAAGGCCGCGGGGTGAATGTGCAGGGAAAGGGCAGAGACGGCACTGTGCCGTCCCAAATGTTTGATAGTATGCGACTCTTTCTTTCCGGTCAATGCGCGTTGTCTGGCGGATCCGGGGTAAGGCGAAGGTTGGCCCGTAATTTGCATTATCCCGCATGTCTTCGTTTGGGCGTCGTTAATCCGTCGCTCCGCGATGGCGTGCCGGACTGCTTTTGCAGTCCCGAGCGTCTGCGGAACGGGAAGCTTCCATTCTTGCGCTGCCTTGATGACGGAATAAAAAGTTTTCCTGCCCGAAGAGACAAGGAGAATCTATGCAGGATGCCATGTTTTCCGGCGTGTTCGCCGCGCTGACCAGCGAACATCGTATGGCGGTGATTGCCAACAACCTGGCCAACGTCAATACCAGCGGCTACAAAGCGGATAAGCTGGCCTTCAAGGACACCATGCAGCATTTCGCTCACGACTATATCCGTGAACCGCTGGAAAATCTGCGTTCCAAACCGCTTTTCCCTGAAGCTCAACTGCGTTCGAGAGTACGTCTGGCCGTGGATGAAACGGATTTCAGTCAGGGAGGCATGAACTTTACGGGAAACAATCTGGATTTTGCCATTTCCGGAGAAGGGTTCTTCCGTATTCAGACTCCGAACGGCACCTTTCTTTCCCGTGACGGCGGCTTTTGTCAAAATGCCGACGGAATGCTCATGACCAAGCAGGGCTGGGCCGTACTCGGCGAAGGTGGGCCTATTACCATCCCTGAAGGAACCCGGAACATCCATGTGAACAGCGAAGGCATGATTTACGCGGATGGAGCGGAGCTGGGCAGGCTGGAAATTGTGAGTGTCGAAGATCTGACCGCGCTGGAGAAGGTGGGGGGCAGCCTCTACCGTCTGCGGGAAGGCTCGACGGCGGGCGAAATCGATCCACGTGTGACGGGCACCATGGTCAATCAGGGCTATCTGGAAGCGGCAAATGTGGATGTCGTGACTGAAATGGTGAGCATGATTGAAGTGCAGCGTACCTTTGAGGCCTATCAGAAAATGATGCAGAGTTCCGATGCGGTGGACAGGGAGCTGAATACTAAGGTCGGCAAGGCGCGCTGACGGCGTTGATCCGGGCATGAGCCTTCTTTCGGCATAACGGAAGCATGGGGTTCCGGTATCCCGGAACTTCATGTTTTCCAGCGCCGCTACATAAAAATAAGCCGATATTTCGGCAAGCGAGGATAGTATTCATGATGCGTTCACTCTGGTCGGCCGCAACAGGCATGACCGCACAGCAGACCAATATTGACGTCATCTCCAACAACCTGGCCAACGTCAACACCACGTCGTTCAAGAAAAGTCGGGCCGAATTTGAAGATTTGATGTATCAGACCATGCGCGTGGCCGGCTCCGCCACGGAAGGGGACAACTCTATTCCTGTAGGCCTTCAGGTCGGTATGGGGGTACGCCCCGTGGCTGTACACAAGTTTTTTACTCAGGGAGATTTTCAGAATACCGGAAACCCTCTGGACATCGCCATTGAGGGCGACGGCTTCTTCCGCGTCATGGTCGGCGATCAGGAAATGTATACAAGAGCCGGAGCCTTCAAGCTCAATGAGGACGGAACCGTCGTTACGGCCAACGGATATGTTCTTCAGCCGGAATTTGCCGTGCCTGAAGAAACGAAATCCATCTCCATCAGCGAAGACGGTCATATCGTGGCTCTCGACGCCAATTCCGACGAGCTGGCCGCGACGGATATCCCCCTGTACACTTTCATCAATCCCGCCGGTCTGGATGCTCGCGGCCGCAACCTCTACACCCCCACGGACGCATCGGGAGATCCCGTGGAAGGCGTGCCCGGGGAAAACAACGTGGGAACTCTGGCTCAGGGATTTCTGGAAATGTCCAACGTGGAAATCGTGGATGAAATGGTCAATATGATTGTGGGACAGCGCGCCTATGAAATGAACTCCAAGGCCATTCAGACTTCCGATTCCATGCTTCAGACCGCCGTCAATCTGAAGCGCAGCTGAGGCAGGAGGTATTTTTGCTGTCGTTTCGCCTCACCTTCCGTTTTGTCGTCATTCTCGCCCTGCTGCTGTCGGGCGTATATCCCTCTGCCGTCCTTGCGTTTCAGGCGGTGGGGAACGATGCCCGGGTGGTCGCTCCGTCCGCATCTCTCGGCGGCAGCGGCGACGTGTGGCGTCTGCGCATACGTGAAGCTGCGGCGGTGCAGGGCGATATGGTTCGGCTCGGCGATATCGCCGATCCTCTGGGGGGACTGTCGGAGGCAGACTGGCGGACGCTTGCGGCAAAACCGCTCTGGCCTGCGCCGCCAGAGCCGGGCAAACCCCTTCAGATCAACCGTCAGAGGCTGGAAGCCGCGTTGAAGGAAAGCCTCGGCGATCTTGCCGCATCCTGCATTCTGCCCACCTCGCTGGCCATTCAGCGGGGCGGAGCCGTGTATCTGGAAGCAGATCTGCGGGGGCTTGTGGTTCAGACGCTGACCCCCCAAATCAATCTGCTGGGCGGCCATGGGGAGCTGACGGATTTTCGTCTGCCTGCCTATGCCTTTACGGCGCATGAAGGTCAGACGGTGGAACTGGAACGGGGGATGGTCGCCCCCGGACGTATCGGGCTGCGTTTTGCCGTCAAGGAAATGGACGGAACGGCCAGACGTCGTTTTACCGGTTCGGTATTCCTCAATCTGTGGATGGATGTCCCCTGTGCGGCCGTGCCCCTGAACCGGGGTGATGCCGTTTCCCCGGAAAAACTGACTTTCCGTTCCGAAAATCTTGCCTATGCCAGAGGAGCAATCTGGGACGGCAGAGGAGGGCCCTGGCAGGCAAAACGGGCCATAGGCATCGGCGAGGCCATACTGGCTGACGATCTCGAGCCTCTGGCGGCTATTCATCGCGGAGATCGGGTGACGCTGGTGTACCGGCGCGGCAACGTGGTGATGCGTACTTTGGTGGAAGCTCTGGAAGAGGGCGGCCCGGGCGATACCATTGCGGTGCGCAACCTGAGTTCAAAGAAACAGATTTATGCCACGGTGCGCGATTCCAATACCGTGGAAACGAAATAGCGGAGGAAGATCATGAACAGTTTTGTTCCGAACAAGTGCGGCCTTCCGGCACGGGGAATCCTGTGCGCCGTGATTCTGACGCTCGCAGGCTGTACGGCGGCAGAGCAGAAACCCACGATCATCCAGCCCGTGACCCAGCCGATGGCCTATCGTGAACCCGCTCCTACATACAGTAATCCCGGTTCCATCTTCAATGACGGAGACGCGCAGTTCCTGTTCGACGACCATCGTGCCAAGCGCGTGGGGGATATCGTGATGGTCAACGTGGTGGAAAGCGCGAGCGCTGCCAATGAAGCCACGACGGACACGAACCGGGACAGCAATTCGGAATACGGCGTTTCTGCGCTGTTCGGCAGAACCTCCATTCCGCTCTTCGGCGGTAATGTGGGAAGTACTCCCGTCCTGGGAACCAACACCAAGAAGGAATTTTCCGCCGACGGTTCCACAACCCGCAACAACAGGGTGACGGCCACCGTTGCCGCCCGTGTGGTCAACGTACTCCCGGACGGGCTGCTGCGTATAGAAGGGGCACGGCAGACCAAGGTCAACAACGAAACGCAGTATCTTGTGGTGGCAGGACTGATCCGCAGCCGCGACGTGGCGTCGGACAACAGCGTGCTGTCCACGCAGATCGCCGACGCCCAGATTTCCTACTATGGCGAGGGCGTCATTGCCGACAAGCAGAAGCCCGGCTGGCTGACGCGGCTTCTTGACAATATCTGGCCTTTCTGATCTCCCTTTTGGGGAAGACCCAAACGAAAACGCGATCCCGGGGAAACGAGCCGACCCTGTTCAGGCTCCTTTTCCCGGGATTTTTCATGTCCGACGTTCCGGGAAAAAAATAATCTTCGAGAAATATTTTTATCTGTGAAAAAAATAATTCATTGACTTTCTCCTCTGCGCGACGGGCAATTTCGTCCTGAGACAAATCGTTGTCCGCAAAGGCTTTATGCCCGCCAATGCCCGAGATTTGTGACTTCTACTTGCAATGGAATCGGCTATTTGTTATAGAGAGAACAATCAGGCTTGAGGAGAGACAACCTGTAACTTTCACCAGAAGGATTTGAGATGGAGAACCAGCAGAACAACGATGTCGTCGTTGACCGTGGGGAAGCGAAGTGGTCCGATCTGTGGCTTAAGGAAGACTACTGGGCCATATGGATCGGCTTTCTCATCTTGATCGTGTCCGCAGTCATGATTTTCGGATCGCGTGGGGACATCGAGAAAAAGATGGCAGATTACAATGCCATTATCGCGGCCGAAAAGGAAAAACCCTTTAAAACCGTTGAACTGATTCAGGCAACTGCCGCCAAAAAGGCGCTGACGGGTTCGTCGCTGCCTTCCGTGAAGACGCTTATCGGCATTACCAAAACTCCCGGAAAGTGGGACTTCAGCAATCCTGCCGCCTCCTTCGTGACCCCCGCCAAGGGCGACAAGGCCACAGCCGACGCCGCTGCGGCCAAAGCTGAAGAAGCCCTTACTGCCGCCAAGGCTGCCCAGACGGCCGCTGCGGACGCGCAGTACGCGGATGAAACCCTGAACAAGGCGGCTGCCGACGCCGTAAGCGCCTGGGAAGCTGCCAGCAAGGCCGCTTCTGCCGCCAAGGTGAGTTCCGGTTCCAATATTTTTCTCTCCCTCATAACGCTTGGTCTTGGCCTCGGCGTGGTATTTTCCATCGGCATGATGGCCATGGGCAATAACGTGCCCCGTTTCTTCATCGGCTTCCTCGGCGTATTTGTGCTGAGCGTGTTCGCCAACTTCCTCGGCGGCTTCAAGCCCACTGCGACCTATGGCGTGAACTCCGAAATCATGTCCATAGTTCTTGGTCTGCTCATCGCCAACACCATCGGTACGCCCAAATGGATGATGCCCGCCGTGCAGGTGGAATACTACATCAAGACGGGTCTCGTGCTGCTGGGCGCGGAAGTGCTTTTCGGCAAAATCCTTGCCATCGGTGTTCCCGGTATCTTCGTGGCCTGGGTCGTCACCCCCATCGTGCTGATCTGCACCTTCATCTTCGGTCAGAAGATTCTGAAGATGCCTTCCAAGACCCTGAACATCGTTATTTCCGCCGACATGTCCGTGTGCGGTACCTCTGCGGCTATCGCTACTGCGGCAGCCTGCCGTGCGAAGAAGGAAGAACTTACCCTTTCTGTGGGCCTCTCTCTTGCCTTCACCGCCATCATGATGGTTGCCCAGCCTATGCTCATCAAGGCCCTCGGCCTGCCTGAAGTGCTGGGCGGCGCCTGGATCGGCGGCACCATCGACGCCACCGGTTCCGTGGCTGCGGCCGGCGCCTTCATCGGTCCCAAGGCTCTTCAGGTTGCTGCGACCATCAAGATGATCCAGAACGTACTCATCGGTGTGACCGCCTTCTGCGTGGCCATGTACTGGTGTACCAAGGTTGAATGTAACGAAGGGCAGCAGGTTACCGCTATGGAAATCTGGAACCGCTTCCCCAAGTTCGTCATCGGCTTCCTGGCTGTGTCCATCGTCTGCTCTGTGGTGAGCGGCAACCTCGGATCCGACCTCGCCACTGCCATGGTTGACAAGGGCGTTGTCAGCGTTGCCAAGGCCTTCCGCGGCTGGATGTTTGCTCTGGCCTTCGTATCCATCGGTCTTGCAACCAACTTCCGCGAACTTGCCAGCTACTTCAAGGGCGGCAAGCCCATCATCCTGTATGTTGTCGGTCAGTCCTTCAACCTGTGCCTGACGCTGTTCATGGCATGGATTATGTTCTACAAGGTCTTCCCCGACATTACTGCCAGCATCTGACGCGATATGTACAAAGGCCGTCCGCCGCAATACGGGCGGCCTTTTTTCCGGAGTCGACATGAGTCTTTCCTTCTCCATGCAACGCTGGATCAGGTTTGCCGTTTACGGGGCCGCTTTCTGGCTGATTTTTGGTGTGGGTTTACCGCGCCTTTTGTCCCTGAGCGAAAGCTGGAGGAACTTCGGCGCAGCCCAGGAAAAATGGGATCTTCATGCCGGCGCTGTCTACTATACTGATGTTCCTGTCACCAAGGATACCGAGATTGCCAATCGGGCCGCGGTAAGACAGGCTCTCGACAGACGGCTTCAGGCCATTTCCGAACCAAATGGTAATTCCGGCAAATAGCATATCGGAATACTCCTCAGGCTTTATCCGCTTTAATTAAGCAGAACAAAAACGCTCCTTCTGGAGCGTTTTTGTTCTGCTTTTCTTTTTTCCGGACTACCCGCGGAAAACGCAAATATGGAATTGTTTCCGACAAGCTGATTTTTCAGACGGTATCGGTTGCCAGAGAAGACGGTATGCCCGGACTTCTTCAGGACTGTGCGCTTCAGGTGGAAATTTCCGGGCAGAACATCTGAATCCTCTTGAATGTCGGAACAGCGTCTCCGTGTGTTTTTATCCTGCAATGCCCAACAACAGAACAGATCGGGCACAACGACGTTTAAATTTCTTTCCTGATTTTCGACAGCCTGTCAGCGGATATCAGGGGCTTCTGTACTCTTCCGCCGGCTTGCCGAAGCGCAGAGAAGGTGAGTCGGAGTTTTTTGTCCAGACTATGCGCAGTTCACCGTATTCCGCGGTGCTGAATACGGCAGTCTTCCGTTCTTTCAGGGCGTTCAGCACATCGGGATGCGGAAAGCGGGAAACGTTGTAGGAACCGTTGGATACAAGGGCCGCACGAGGTCTTACTGCATCATAGAATTCCGGCAGAAGGCTGGATGCTGAACCATGATGAGGCAGAACCAGTACCTGTGCCTGAAGAGGAAGGCCGGTTTTGAGCAGTTTTCTCAGTGCGGACTTTTCCGCGTCGCCGCAGAACAGGGCCAGTCCCTTTCCGTTTTTAACAAGTCGGAGAACAAGAGAGCCGTTGTTGCTGGAAAAACGTCCTCGGGCAGGGGGATGCAGTACTTCCAGCGACAGATCGTCGGACAGAGAAATGACATCTCCTCCGGCAAGAGGCCGTATATCAAGGTCGTTTTTCCGGGCTGCTTCCAGCAGGCGCGGGCCGTCGCTTTTGTCGAAGGCACCCGGCAGGGCCGACAGATACAGTCTGGGAACCTGGAAGCTGTCTGTTATGGATATCAGGCCCCGGATGTGATCCATGTCCGCATGCGAGGCCAGAAGCGCATCCAGTCTCGGCGGCCGGTTGAAGGTCAGCGCGTGTGCCACAATATCCCGGCCCGTATCAAAGCGGAGGGAAAGGGAGCCTCCTCCGTCAAGCAGCATACGACCGGTTCCAGAGGCGGTCGGATATTCGAGGACAAGAGACTGCCCCTGGCCGACATCAAGGACGCGAAGCATGATGCGCTCCTCATGTGCGGCAAGAATTCCTTCAATAGTTCTCTGGTACAGGCCGACAGGAAGAAGCAACACGGCACACAGCAGGAGTTTTCGACAGAGGGGCGAATTAGGGCTTCGTCCGCTTGCGCATGCCAGCGCGGCAAGGGCGCAGGCAAAGCCGAGCATGGTTATTCCTGTGGGTTTGAGGCCCTGCATGACGGGAAGCAGGCCGCTTTCCTCCATACGTCGCAGCAGGGCAAGCAGAAGATCTCCGGGCAGAGCCGCGACTTTCAGCAGCAGATGGAGCGTCTGGCTTCCGTCGGCAACGGGAAGCAGCAGACAGCCGAGAGCCGCAAGCGGCAGGACGAAAAAGCCCAACACCGGCAACCAGGGAAGATTGAGAAGAAAACAGAGTCCGAACCTGCCGAAACTGTGCAGAACGACCGGCAGAGATGCTGTCTGCGCAGCCAGCGACACGACGAGAAGTTGGGCCGGGACGCGCAGAGGGCGAAGCCTGAAGGGAACGGCACGGATAAGGGGGGCGGCAAACAGGATACCGGCCACGGAGAGCATGGACAGACGTACGGAAAGATCGAATGCGCTTGCGGGATGTACGATCAGAAAACACAGAGCGGCGAGAAAAAGTGCGTCTGTCGGAACGGATACCTTGCCTTTCAGCCAGAGCAACGCTCCTGCAAAAAGCATGACGACGGCCCGAATCAGAGAAGGCGGCGCGTCTCCCAGCCAGAGATAGAGCAGGGAAAGGGGCAGCCCTGCAAGGAAAATCATTTTTCGACGCGGCAGAAACAGCAGCGAATAAGGGCGCACTTTACTTGTGATGGCTGCGATGGTCGCAGCGATCAGCAGTGCAAGCGCAAGATGCTGACCAGATAAGGCCAGGGAATGAACCAGACCTGCTTTAGTAAACAGATCAAGCGTGGAGGAATTGAGAGCATAGCGATCGCCGAAAAGCAGGGCGGGAAGCATAGCCTGTCCCTGCGTCATGAAAGAGGAGACCTCCTTCTGTCTTCCGGTAGAACTGACCAGATAGACCGGAGCCGGATCGTTGAGATTTTCGACAAAGGCATTTCGTATGCTTTCCCGCAGAGCGGCGCTGAAAGAGGGAGAACCCTCCGTCTGCACCGGGAGGGGCTGATCCGGGCGCGACGTAGCCCATGCGTTGAACCTCACGTTTCTTGCCGCCCAGTAGGCGCTGATGTCGTTGCCTTTTTCAACGGCGTCGATATTGACGGACGAGGAGACGGGACGGATGCGCGAAAGAAACAGCACATGCTGACCGGGAAGCGGACGCGCTGTTCCGGGAACCCTCCCCTGATCCCAGGAAAGGTTCACGCGCCCGGGAAGAGGCGCAAGCTCTTCTCCCTCAACAGGACGCACCTCTTCGAGGAGAATGCGCAGGCGACGATCCGGCAGGCCCGCCACAGAGACGACTCTTCCCCGGTATTCGAGCTTTTCTCCTGCGATGAACCATGACGGAATCTCGCCGACAGCTTCGGGTTCCGCAAGGCGCATATGAAAAAATCCGGCCACGACGCAAAGCAGAAGAACCATACGCCTTGCCGCAGCGGAGCTTCCGCCAGGAGAAGGACAGAGCAGAAGCAGCAGCGCCGCGCCCGCAAGCCCCGGGAAAAGGTGTCTTGAGGCAAGAACTCCGATCAGAAGGGCAAGTGTGCAGAGTTCCCAGAAGAAAAGAGGAGGCAGTCCCGCACGAGACGAAGGACAAAACTCGTGCGGGGATACTGCCTGATATGAGCCGCGTCTCCCGAAAAAGGCCGGGAATGCAGAGTCTGTCTTCGTTTTTTCCTTTGCGGAAATGCTCATGCGTCGGCCGGAACACGGCGTATGCGCGCTCCGACGGCGCGCAGTTTGCATTCCATGTGTTCGTATCCCCGGTCGAGATGGTAGATCCTCTGGACGGTCGTTTTTCCGCGTGCGGCAAGGCCCGCAAGTACCAGCGATGCGCTGGCGCGAAGATCAGAAGCCATGACCGGCGCGCCGGTCAGACGTTCCACCCCGCGAACCATGGCCGTGGAGCCGGACAGACGTATATCCGCTCCCATGCGTACCAGCTCCTGAACGTGCATGAAACGGTTTTCAAAAATGGTTTCGTCTATCATGCTGGAACCATCGGCCAGACAGAGCAGAGCCATAATCTGGGCCTGCATGTCGGTGGGAAAGCCGGGATGAGGGCGAGTGCTGACATCCACTCCTCTCAGGCCATCCGTCCCCCTTCTGGCCAGAACGCCGCTGTCTGTGAGGCGAATGTCCATACCTGCTTCGCGCAGCTTGTTCAGAACGGCGTCCATATCGTTATAGGGGCAGTTTTTAAGCAGAAGTTCGCCGTCTGTTATTCCTGCGGCTATAAGAAAGGTTCCTGCTTCAATGCGATCCGGCATAACGGCATATTCGCAGCCATGCAGTGAGGAGACGCCTCGAACCCGGATGACGGAGGAGCCTTGTCCCTCTATATCGGCCCCGCAGCGTATGAGAAAGGCAGCAAGATCCGAGACTTCCGGTTCTCGGGCAACGTTTTCCAGTATAGTTTCCCCTTCCGCCAGACAGGCGGCCATGAGCAGATTTTCCGTTCCTCCCACGGTGGGGAAATCGAACTGGATATGGGCACCGTGCAAACCTTTGCATCTGCCGTTGATATAACCTTCTTCAAGCTCGAATTCCGCCCCCATTTTTTCCAGCGCGGAAAGATGCAGATTTACCGGGCGGGCGCCTATGGCGCAGCCCCCGGGCATGGCCACTCTGGCGACTCCGAGTCTGGCCAGCAGCGGGCCGAGGCATAGAACCGAAGCTCGCATTGTTTTTACCAGATCGTAGGGAGCTTCGCTTTGCAGAGCGGCAGGCTGCACGTCGACTCTGCCGTCCTGAAAGGAACAGGCGCAGCCGAGTATGTTCAGGAGTTTGAGGGTGGTATGAATATCCCGCAAATCGGGAACATTGGTGAATGTGGTCGGTTCGTTCAGCAGAATGGAAGCCATGAGTATGGGCAGCGCGGCGTTTTTCGAGCCGCTGACGCATATTTCCCCATGCAGGGGCAGGCCGCCTTCAATGACCAGATTTTCCATCACATCCTCGCTTTGGCACAGTTTGTTGCGCTGTCAGTCAGATTTGTCGTCCGAAAAGGCTTGACCTTGTCGAGCGCATTGAGTAAAAGAATTCCTCGCATGGCGGAAGTAGCTCAGTTGGCAGAGCACCTGGTTGTGGCCCAGGGGGCCGAGAGTTCAAGTCTCTTCTTTCGCCCCATCCGAAAATAAGCCCTGTTCGCAGGGCTTTTTTCATATCCGTCGCATCCCGGCACAGATCAGAACTCCAACGCCAGCCCGACAGGGCAGTGATCCGATCCATACACGTCATGTTCTATCCATGCGTCGCGGATATTGTATTTGAGTTCTTCCGAGACAAAGAAATAGTCAATGCGCCATCCGATATTTTTTTCCCTGGCCCGCATACGGTAAGACCACCAGCTGTAGGCGTCGGTTTCCTTTCCGTGTACGTGGCGGAAGGTGTCCACATAGCCGGCAGCTGTAAAATCGTCCATCCATTTCCGTTCTATGGGCAGAAAACCCGTGTTGGACTCGTTTTCCTTCGGACGGGCCAGATCGATGGGATTGTGCGCAATATTGAAGTCTCCGCATACTACAATGGGCTTGTCGCGCCTCAATTCTTCCGCATAGTCAAAAAACGCCTGAAAGAACCCCATTTTATACGGGACGCGCTTGAAGACTCCCTTTTCCACCTCTTCCCCGCCGTTTGGGAAGTATCCGTTGAAATAATGAAAATGCTCGAATTCCAGATGCAGAATACGCCCTTCGCCCTGATAATCCGGATCGGGGAGTTCATGCTCCACGCGCAAAGGCGGAATACGGCTGAATACCGCTACGCCGGAATAGCCTTTCTTTACCGTTGAAGGGCACCACCATGCCTGCCAGCCGAGAGGGTTACGATCAGCTTCCGGTATCTGATCCGGAGAGGCCTTGGTTTCCTGAAGGCCCACAATATCGGCCTGTGTGTCAGAGAACCAGGTCCATGAGGGTTTACGGCTCACGGCTCTGAAGCCGTTGACGTTCCATGAGGCAAAGCGCAGCAGGGGCATGGCAGTTCCGCTTGTTGATGTGTCCAGATACGCGCGGAGAATACTTCAGCATGAAGCGAAGCTCAAGACTTGTACGCGCAGGGAAAAAGAACGCCGTTTTTCCCGGAAACTCTCATATCCGTCAGTTCGCGGAAGACCTTTTCCGCCGTGATACTTTGCATACAGGCATGATTATGCCTGCAGATATGCTGAGCTTCCCAGGTTCCGCCGCCGTGCAGAGAGCAGGGACGGCACGTCAGATCCGTCTGGATGACCCGATCATGCTCCCCGGAAGGGAAAAAGCCCCATTCGCGGCAGGTGGGGCCGAAAAGGGCAAGCACCGGCGTCTGTACCCCGTCGGCCAGGTGCATGGGACCGGAATCTCCGGTAATGAGCGCACCCGCGCCGGAGAGCAGGCAGATGAGTTCGCGGAGGCTTGTTTTATTGATGAAATTCAGCGTGTAAGAATTATTTTCTGAACAGGCCGAAAAGGGCATGTTTCCCTTTCCAATCCAGAAATGGGGGATTTTCTTTTCCGTCAGCAGCAGGGAAAGCTCCTGCCAGCGTTGAGCAGGCCAGGCTTTTGAGGGGTGCGTGGCAAAGGGATGCAGAGCAAGCGGGGCCGGCGTTTCTTCGGAAAGTTGAAGCAGCGGGGCGAGAGCTTTGCGCGTCCAGCCCTGTTCGTCCGGGGAGAGAAACACCTGGGGCCGCAACTCCTGTTGCGTCCAGACGCGGCTTTCAGGAAATACGCCCGAAAGCGCGGCGGCATAACGTTGCGGAACATTCCGGGCAAGCAGGGAATTCCGACACAGCCGTCCGCCGGAAAGAAGAAAAATACGACGGGAAAGTCCCTGTTTCGGATAACGATGAACAGGAGCTTTCCAGAACAGGGAAAGCAGCCTTGTGCGGGTCACGCCGTGCAGGTCGAGGAGCGGAATACCGCAGTATTCCTCTGCCAGAGCTCTGAAACAGGCACGCATTTCTTTGCCTTTGAGCTGATCCCCTTTCAGACCGATAACTCTTGTTATCGCCGGATGCCCTTCAAACAGCGGAGCAAAGGCTGCGCGGGTCAGCACGGTGAAGTGAATTCCTTTCTCTTCATGCCAGCGCAGAAGCGGGCCTGTGAGCAGGGCAACGTCGCCCATTGCGCTGAAACGAACGGCAACCATGTGGGAACTGACGATGGGCATGCAGACTCTCCGGCGCGTATGGCGGATTGATGGTGAGGCCGTGTAACAGGGAGGACACTGCGTTGACAATATGTGGGGTACACGCTTGCTGCTGAGTCCAGTAACTTCGATCAGGGGCAGTGACTTTTCCTGATGTGGAAAGGGGCAGCTGATGACCTGATTCTGCCAGAGAGTACGAACGAGGTCGAGAAAAAGCTTCAGAAGGTGCAGAAGCAGAAAATGTTTCAAAATATTTCAGTTATTATACCTGGTTATGGTGGTATATCGTCAAAAAAATAGGTAAATTTTTATCGTATGCAGTAAAATTTTTATACAGCCTGATACATTTTATAATTATTATTGTAAACATAAAAAATGCATAAAAGCATGTGCCTTGTAATGAAAGATGGAGATAATAAAAATATGGCACGGTAATTGCTATTACTTTTGCATGACGGAAATAGTGGAATAAATGAATGTTAAATTTTTATTTCACTATATTTCAAAATATTGAAGAGTTTTTATGGAGATATGAGATGAAGAGTTTTTTTCACAATTGCAATGATGCTGTCATGTCTGGTTTTGGGCTCTCTTTCCGGTGTCGCCCATGCGACCACAGAAGAGGACATCGCAACCATGCAGCATCCTGTCGGACCGCAGCACGATAACGTGAATTGCCGCCTCTGCCGCTAGGTAATCCCTGTTTTTCATCCCACACCGATACAACATATATTTTAAGGTGTTCATCATGAAAAAGTTCATAGCATTTCTGTTCCTTTGTTCCTGCCTTTCCCTCGGAGCCTTCAACGGCGCAGCTTTCGCTCTGACCGATGCAGAAGTGTCAACCCTGCAACATCCCAACGGGCCGCTGCATGACAATGCCAATTGCGATATCTGTCATCCTTCCTATCGGAGCCTTTAGCGGCACGGCCTTTGTGTTGGCCTGTGCGGAAGTTTCGACGTTGCAGCAGCCCGATGTGCCGCTGCGTGAAAACAGCAACTGTAATATCTGACATTAAAATTGTTTCGGGTGCGGTTTAGCTGCAAGAGGTCAGGGAAAAGGAGTGTTCTTTTCTGGTGTTTCCCATGTAATTTTGAGGAGTCCTGACCCTGAAACGGAAAGAGTCGGGTACAGGCAGGAAAAAGACTTGCCCGCACGACGGCTTTGCGATAAATTGCAACCTTCGCATTCGCGGAGAGGTAGCGAAGCTGGCCGTAACGCGCTCGACTCGAAATCGAGTTATCGGTTAATAGCCGGTACGTGGGTTCGAATCCCACCCTCTCCGCCAAAGTATACTATCAGAAAGTCCCACAAAGTCCCAAAAGCCTTGTGGGACTTTACTTTTACGGAAATTGTTAGTCTCGCGTAGTCTCATAAAACCTATGGACATACCGACATCGAAGTCGGTAGATTGTACGGTATCCGACGGAACGAAAAAAATACCGACGGGCAGGATACCGACAAAGAGGATGAAAGGTATGTCTGACAAGGTTTTCACGCACAAGACGGCGGAAAATGCCAGGCCTGGAGACAAGCCCTACAAGCTCTCCACGGGAAGAGGCTTTTATCTGCTGGTCATGCCGACAGGCGGCAAGCTCTGGAGATATGACTACCGACTCAATGGAAAGAGAAAGACGGCGGCTCTTGGTTCCTTCCCCGATGTTTCCCTGAAAGAGGCTACAGAAAAGGTTGCGGAGTATCGCAGGCTCATCCATGCCGGAATTGACCCCGTGGCGGAAAAACGGCGCGTGAAGGAGAGCGAGGAACAACAGGCGGCGGAACAGGCAAGGACTTTTGAAGCCGTGGCGCGGGAATGGTTTGAAAAACGCGCCTCCGGAAAGGCTGAAAGGTATCGGAAGCAGATTCTTGCCCGGCTGGAGAATCAGCTTTTCCCTGCATTGGGAGACCGCCCTTTTTCCGAAATGGAAGCGCAGGACTTTCTTGACGCGCTGCGGCCGGTTGAGGAACGCGGCGCGGTGGATATGGCTCACAGGCTGGGGCAACTTCTCAATCAGATAGGGAAGTATGCCAGAGTTGCCGGATATGTGAGGCACAATGAAGCGGCGGACATTCGAGAAGCGTTGAAGGCGCGGGAAGAGAGAAAGCACCGGGCGGCCATAACTGACCCGCACGAGATAGGGCACCTTCTCCGGGCAATCGACGCATACCCCGGAGACCTCTCCATACAGTACGCCTTGAAGATTCTCCCATATGTATTTGTGCGCTCCGGGGAACTGCGCTGTGCCGAATGGGGAGAACTGGACTTTGACAAGGCCATGTGGGTTATCCCCGCCTCTCGTATGAAAATGAGGACACCGCATATTGTTCCCCTTGCCCGGCAGGTGATGAAGCTCCTTGAAGAACTCCGGCAATGGACAGGGGACGGGCGGCTTGTCTTCCCCTCTCCATTCTCCGCATCCAAGCCTATAACGGACATGGGCCTGCTGAACGCTCTCCGGCGTCTTGGCTATGGCCGGGATGAAATGTGTATTCACGGCTTCCGGGGCATGGCCTCAACACTCCTGAACGAACAAGGCTACCGTCCGGACGTAATAGAGGCGCAGCTTGCCCACGGGGAAAGAAACGCCGTCCGGGCGGCCTACAATCATGCTCAATACCTGCCGGAAAGAACGGCCATGATGCAGGAATGGGCGGATTACTTGGATGAGCTGAGGGCCGGAGCGTAAGACATTTCCCCGGCTAGGCGTGGCGTCATGAACCATGCCGAAAAGGCGGATGCCTCTGCCGCCCTGCCGGGGACATCTACAAGGAGAGTGCAAAAGAGAGTATTAGGGTATTATGGAACGAAAAATAAAAAAATTTGTTCTAGAATCCCTTCTGGATTGGCACTATTGGAGCGTTGAAAATGGATGTACTATTCTTACGATTCATGGAAACCAATTCAACCAGGAACAGATTGACTATTTTATAAATGAACTTGGTAGACATGAAAGAAAAACAGAAGAATCACGTTTTGAATATATAGCTAGAACTGTAGAAGAAATAAAAAAAGAAGGTGGCATATTGTTTGAGAGGGCATCAGCTCTCATAGAGTTTATGCGCATATATAGGATTGCCATTTCAAAATTTGGATTTGGTAAAGAGGTCACTCCATATCAATTTCTATCTTGGGCAAGTAGCAGGCGCACTTTTTCTGTCCCCCAAGATTTGCGCTTGTGGTTGGAAGAGGAACGAGCCAAGTTGCCAGCGGCACGAAAGGCCGCACTTGAAGCCGAGAACGAACAACTCAAAGCCCGCATTACAGAACTTGAAACAGAGCTTGCCGCCTGCCGGGAACCGTTGGAAGAGGCGCGGCGGGAGATATCCGACAAAGAATATGAATATTTTTTTGAAGCTTACCCCGTTTGCAAGATGATTTGCGACTTGCATCTTGCAGGTAATAGTCAAGCTGAAATACGCGCCGCACTGATAGACAAAGGATACACAAACGCACAAACGGGATTTCTTACACAAGAAGACACTCTTATACGTTCTGACGACGCGGTAAAGCAAAGTGTGAAGCGTTCTCAAAAAAAACTAAAAGTATAGCTGGTACATGAATTGTACCTAGGTACAGGGTAAATTGTACCTATGTACCTACTTGCTGTCCCTGCCCCATATGCCCGTAACCTCCTGCGTAATCTCAAAAATTCGCAGGAGCTTTTTTATGAACGTATCTTGTCATCTAAGGGCAAAGGGCGCGGCGGCGTATCTGGGTATTTCTCAATCCACACTCTGGAGATGGGTAAAGCAGGGGAGGATAAACAAGGGAACACGCCTTTCCGCCCGCTGTACCGTATGGCCGCGTGAGGAACTGGAAAAGTTCATGCAAGAGCAGGCTTCCACCTCTGCCGGAGAGCAGGCGTAGCCATGCGGGACAAACAGAAAACCCGTGAAGGGGTGCTGGGCTTCACGGGTTCCGAAACTGAAAATCTTGAAAAAAGCTGTTGGGGAGAAGATATCGCTTTTCCCTACTCCTATCAAGAAAAATGCGCCCGCTGTCCCTACTCCGGCAATGGCCATGCCTGCAATCTTGTTCCGTGTCCGTTCTCCGTGCGTTGCCGCTGGACAGGGGAAAGGCTGACCGCCGGAGACGTGGAGCTGGTGCGGGTGTGCATCGGCTTTGAGGAAAGGCCGGGGCTTGACCTCTGCCGGAGTCTCCGGCAAGGTGAGGTTCCCCTAATACATTGCGAAGGTGAGCGACACCTTTTCCGCCTCCCAAGGGCAGAAAGAACATTCGTCCGCAAGTCTTTTGTCCTCAAGCTCCCTGCTGGTGGTGTACCCATTGGCGGGCGGTTTGAACATATCGACGGCAACGCAAGCTCTGTAGTTCGAGAGGCTACAGCTACCTTCGCAATGGGTAGGGGAAAGCAGGCGTTGCCGTCCTTTTTTTATTCCCAAATATATTGCGAGGTCCCCCATGACTGAATTGAAAATCGAAATGTCTACCGCTGTTTCTTCCACCCCGAACCGCACCGCCGAACGAGAAGCCTTCCTTGAAGAGTACGGGAGGAACATGTCCAGGCTGCTGGACACGGCAGAAGGCTTTATTGCCCTTCAAGAGCTGCTTTCCGGGGATGAATCGCGGGACGTACACTTGAGCGACTCCGGACGTGAAGGGCTTGCCCTTATTCTCAAGCTGCTGTGTGATGAAACCATGGACGCATATTGTTCACTGCCTGCGGTACAGTACTTGGGAAGACTTTTACAGGAGGGGCCGCGCCATGAGTAACACGGATGCAGTGGAACTTATCAGGCGGATTGCGGATGCCCTCACTTCTGCCGATTTGGTGGTGGATGATATCGACCTCTCCGGGGAACTGGTGCGGTGCGGTACGACACAAAAACCGAACGGCACGGACGGGGCTTATAAAGTACATACGGACTTTCCTCCATCCGTCTGGCTTTGCAACTACCATGAAGGCGGCGGGGGCCGAACGGTTCCCTTGTGGGAGAAAGGCCGGATTGACGCCATGACGGAAGCCGAACGGGAAGCCCTGCGGGAAAGTATTCGGCAGGAGAAGGAGGAACATGCAAGCCAGCTTGAGGAACGCCGCAGGAAGGCCGCTGAGAGAGCGCACAACATTTTCCGAACCCTTTCCCCTACCGGAGAGGAAAATCCTTATCTGAGCCGCAAGGGCGTTCTTCCACTAGGGAACTTGCGGGAGTGTGACGCTTCCCGGACGCCTTACCCCCCGCAACTTGCCGGAGCCTGTCTTGTGGTTCCCCTGCTGAACAGCGAAGGCCGAACGGTATCGCTCCAGTTCATCGACGAGGCAGGGAGCAAGCGTTTCCTGCCGGGCGGGGAAAAGCGGGGCTGCTATTTTCCCATACCGGCAAAGGACGGAAGCAAAGACGGCCCTTTGCTCATCGGGGAAGGCGTGGCGACTGTCCTTTCCGCCTGTATGGCAACAGGCATGGCCGGGCTTGTAGCGTTCGATTGCGGCAATCTGGAAGCCGCTGGCCGGGTGGCACGGGAGAAGTATCCGGAACGGGAGCTTGCCTTTCTGGCAGACAATGACTGTACGGGCAAGGACGGTTCCGCCCGTCCTGAGGAACAGAATCCCGGACTTGTGGCCGCCCGAAAGGCTGCGGAGGCAACAGGCGGCAAGATGGCCTTGTGTCCGGCAATCAGAGGGCAATCAGCCGACTTCAACGACCTGTTCACGGATACGGAGGACGGGCCGGAGCGGGTGCGAGTTGTCATTGAGAAGGCGCGGGAAGCATGTGCCGTTCGTCTGCCGGACGGCTTCTTCATCCGGGAAAGCGGCCGTAATCCGGGGCTGTTCAAACAGGAAACGAAAGGAGAAGAATCCTTTGATCTGCGTATCGGGCCGCCTCTCCGCATTATCGGCAAAACTTCCGATGATGGTTCTGACAACTGGGGGACGTTCCTTGCATGGCAAGACCTTGCCGGGGTTGAACATCGCTGGGCATTGCCTGACGACCTGTTGCAGGGACAGGGGCGGGAATATGCGCAGATTCTTGCACGGGGCGGCTATTCCATCGCACCGGGGCAGGCTGCGAAGTTTGCCGCGTTCATTCAGGGCATAAAAACGAATCGCTTTGTTACCTGCGTTCCCCGTATCGGCTGGCACAAGGCTGCGTATGTCATGCCGGATACTGCCTACGGCGTTCCGGCGGATACGGTTGTTCTCCAGTCGGCGCGGCATATGGGCATGTTCCGGACTGGGGGGACGCTGGAAGGCTGGAAGGAAATAGCCTCACTATGCGCCGGGAATTCCCGTCTGGCGTTCGCTTTGTGTGCTGCGTTCGCCGGGCCTCTCCTGCGGGTGGCGGGCATTGAAGGCGGCGGCTTTTCCTTTGAGGGCGGTTCCTCTTCCGGCAAGACAACGGCCTTGCAGGTTGGCGCATCCGTATGGGGCGGGCCGGAGCATGTGCGCTCATGGCGGATAACGGACAACGCGCTTGAAGGCGTCGCCGCACTCCATAACGACAACGTGCTTTTTCTGGATGAAGTCGGGCAGGTAAGCGCATCCGTGCTTTCCGATTCTGCGTACATGCTGGCAAACGGACAGGCAAAAGGCCGCGCCGGGCGGGAAGGCAATATGCGCCGTGTTCTGACGTGGCGACTGCTCTTCCTCTCCAGTGGGGAACTCGGGCTTGCCGACAAGCTGGCTGAAAACGGCATGAAGTCACGCGGCGGGCAAGAAGTGCGCTTTGTGGGGATACCCGTTGACAAGTCCATGATAACGGAGCTTCACGGCCTGCCGGATGCCGGAGCCGTGGCCGACCGTATCAAACTGCTCTGTTCGGAGCATTACGGCCATGCCGGGCGGGAGTTCCTGAAATGGTTGTGTCCACAACGTGAGAAACTGAGCGGAGACATTCGCAAATGGACAATCGTCTATGCCGAAAAACTTTGCCCTCCGGATGCAACGGAACAGGTACGGCGCGTGGCGAAGCGTTTCGGGCTTGTCCAGACTGCCGGAGAACTGGCGCGACATGCCGGTATTCTTCCGGGAGACATGGATATCCATGCTGAAATAAAGGCTTGTTTCAATGGCTGGCTTGAGGCGCGGGGAGGTTCCGGGGCTTCCGAGGATGCGGCGATTATGGCCGCTGTACGTCTGTTCATCGAACAACACGGGGCAAGCCGCTTTCAGGATGCGGACAATCCGAACGCTGTCTGCATCAATCGTGTGGGCTTCCGGCGGAAGGTAGGGGACGAAACGGAGTACCTTGTTCTTCTGGAATCGTTCAAGGCGGAAGTGGTCAAAGGGCATTCGATCAAAAGAGTCATTTCTATTTTGAAAGAACAGGGCTGGTTGAGAACCGGCGGGGGGGGGGCGGAACACCGTGCTTGAACGTGTTCCTTCTCTGGGGACGTGCCGGGTGTACGCCGTTCACCTTCCCGAACCTGAATCAGTTTGAATTTTTAAAGCGGTTACAACGGTTACAGCGGTTACAACACTACAGCCGCAACGGTTTGCGCCGTAACCGGTAAAAAAACGTACCGGTTACACCGGTTACATCATTGAAATTATTGAATAAAAAAATATCCATATATTTCAATCGTGTAACCGCTGTAACCGGTAGCAATAAAAAGTGGTTACAGCGCAAAGCGTTGGGGCACAACGATTGTAACCGCTGTAACCGGTGTAACCGGTAGAAAAGTGTTACCCTGAATCAGATTTTGAGGTTCCGACATGATACCTGACTATATTCTTTCTCAACTCGAAGCTAAGGCCATAGCCGCAGGCCAGTGGCTTGAAGACTGGCGCATTACTCCGATGCAGCACCGTGCCAATATCCTGAAAATGTGGATTAGGCGTCCCGAACGGGCGAAATGGTACGAGGTGGGGAACGACATAGGGGACTATTGCACGGCGGCAAGTCCTGAAACCATCCGCCGACTGATTGCTGAAATTCGGGAATTGCACGGGGAGGTCTGACCATGCAGGAAAACACGGGCCGCAACTGGTGGACGTATGGCCGGGAGGTCAACGGCATAGTCAACACTGTTGACCGTAAAAAAGGGGAGGTGTTGACCTCATGAAAATTATCATCGACACGCGGGAGCAATGTCCCTTCTCTTTCCGGCATGAGAAGATGGATGCGACAACGGCGCCGGGGACTCTGGCCGTGGGGGACTACTCCCTTGCCGGGCTGGAAGACAAGGTTGCCGTGGAGCGGAAGAGCCTTCCCGATTTGGTCATGTGTCTTGGCCGGGAGCGGGAGAGGTTCGAGAGGGAGCTTGCCCGGGGCGCGGCGCTGGATGCCTTTGCCGTGGTCTGTGAAGGCTCGTGGCTGGAACTGAGCCGGGGAGAGTATCGGAGCCGCCTCAATCCTCACGCGGCTTGCCAGAGTGTCCTTGCCTTTGCCGGGAGATACCGCCTCCCCTTCTTCTTTGCCGGGAGCCGTG
Source organism: Candidatus Mailhella merdavium (assembly GCA_019119045.1). Classification (GTDB taxonomy): domain Bacteria; phylum Desulfobacterota; class Desulfovibrionia; order Desulfovibrionales; family Desulfovibrionaceae; genus Mailhella; species Mailhella merdavium. The sequence goes on from DWXS01000060.1 coordinate 47,084, forward strand.
GCGCGGCGGAATACATGACGTGGGGCTTCCTCCGGCAATATCTGGAAGGGGCGCGGAAGCGATGGAAGGCCATAGCCGAGGCACAGGGCGCGGCATGACGGTTAGCAAATGTTAGTTTCGCTGGTGTTGCCGAAGCCAAACTACTAGGGAAAACTTGTACCCGTGAAAAGACAGAGCGAACCAATGCACGGAAAAAGGCTCTCCGGGAACGGGGGCCTTTTCTGTTTCCGCAAGTATCTGAAATCTTCGGAAAGCTCACTTTTGGACTCTCCGACTTCCCATGCCGGAATCATTCAACGCGCTAAACTTTCAGCTGGTCGCGTATAACACAAAAATTCGGACTCCCAAGAAAAATATATGAACGAAAACAATATATTGTGCTGTTCAAGGGCGCAAAGTTCGGACTTGCCTCAAACTTCCAGAACACAAACCGGGCATACGGTGATATGCCGTAGCTGAAATTATTGATTTAATCCCTATATGGTGAGTTATGGAGAATCAGCACACGTTCCATCCCCTGACAGCGTCCTGTCTGGCTCATGGCTGGAAGGAGATAGGCGCGGCGTTCGGAGTATCCGCACGGGTAGTCCGGCAATGGGCGGATGAAGGCGCGCCCGTGGTCATGGTGACGCCTTCCATCCCCTGTGTGAGCCTTGGCGAGTTGTGGGAGTGGCTGAAAGGCCGGGAGAGGAATCAGCCCTCTTTCCTGCCGAAAAACGTGGATGGGGAGCAGTACGCGCGCGCGAGGCGTGAAACGTGGAAAGGTGAATCAGAGAAAGCAAAAGGCGGAAAAATCAATCTGAAAGGCCGTGAGTGTCCTTATTGCACGAGTGTGGGAACCTTGCGAAGGCATGGAGAGAAATACCGCTGCGAGTGGTGCAGGCAGGCTTTCACAAGGGAAAGACTGGGGGGAAAGTTAACACTTGGTTAACGGCGTAAACCACAAAAAAGCAGGTTGACGGAGGAGAGCTGAAACGCAAGGGCAATCAAAGGGGAAATGCACGTCATTCCTTGACCTGCCGGGACATGCAACACAAATGCAAGACCTGAACGCAAAAAAAGAAGCCCGGCAAGGTGAACGCCTCTCCGGGCTTTTTGGTGGGCAGGTTGCAGAGGTGGTAGCAGGGTGCCACCCTAAAAAAAGTCGCAGGCAAGTCGCAGGGTGCGACCCCAAAAAAAGGAAGGGGACTCCCCACAAGGGGAAGTCTGCCCAAAGTCACCAATGATGATGTTGGCGCAAGGGAAGGCCTATTCCTGCCGGAATGGGTAGCCGAAAAAATGGAGGTGTGGTAAGCTGGAAGTGAACCGAAATCCCAAGGGGGGGGTAGCGAAGATTTTTGTCGGTATATTTGACGGTATATTGAAAAACAGAAAAAATTATATCTAATAAAACTAGTATATTACAAGCATAGTTTGGCTCTCACCCTTGGCTTGAGAGCCTTAACTTTTATTTTGCGCCTTATTGTGAATATATCAGAATATTATAACTCAAATATATTGAATTAATTTATTTAATATTTTAAAAGTATTATTAAAAATATTTATGAAATTTTTGATGATATATTAATAATATTTATAATTTATTCATGTTTAATAGGTATATATATTATGATATATAATTTATTGTATATTTATTATATAAAAACAAATTATTATTAATATTTTACATAAAATTTTCATTTAAAATTTTAATATATAAATTTATTAAATGATGATAATATGCTATAAGTATTTATAATATGTCATATTAGCTGTATTTACGGAGAAAAGACGCTGCCTGAAGCGCGGCGATGGTACCGTCAGACATGGCAGTCGTGATTTGACGATATTTTTTTGCAGTGACGTCGCCTGCTGCAAAGACTCCCTTGATATTGGTTTCCATGTCTGCGTTTACCTTGATGTAGCCATGATCAAGTTCCAAAATACCGTCGAACAGGGCTGTATTGGGAGTCTGACCGATGAAGCAGAAAATGCCGTCCACTTCTTCCGTTTTGTCTTCTCCTGTTTCCTTGTTATGAAGGTGTACCAAAGCCCGCCCATTAGGGAGTGTGTCAACTGCCGTAATATCGGTGGAAACGGAAACAGCAATCTTACCCGTGGCCCTGGCCTGATCCTGTGTGGCCGGTGCGGCTATGCAGCTCGGGAACGTTTCCACAATATGGATGGAGCGTATGCCGAGGTTCAGCAGGTAGAGGGATTCGTCAAAGCCGCTGTTTCCGCCGCCCATGACGATGATGTCCTTTCCCTTATAGGGTGTGCCGTCACACACCGAACAGTAATGAATGTTGGGAAAATCTGTTTGAACGGGGAAAGGACGCGGCTGACGGCCGGTGCATACGATGAGGGCTCCTGCTTCGTAGGTTTCTCCCATGGAAGTATAAACCAGCTTCCGCTCTCCAATGAAATCGATACGCTCCACCTCATCTACTTCTTCAATGGCCACATTGAGTGAAGCAACATGTTCCCGGCATTTTGCCATGAGATCCAGGCCATGAATGGAAGGATAGGACGGGAAGTTTTCCACGGTATTTGTCCAGTTGACCAGACCTCCGCAGATATTCTTTTCCAAAATGCAGACCGAAAGATTGGCGCGAGCTGCATAGATGGCAGCCGTCATTCCACAGATTCCACCGCCTATGATGAGCAGATCATACGATTTCATAGAGAGTCCTTTGTAGAAGCTTTAGCCCGTTGCCGAAGCACAGGCTGTTCAGGCATTTTTGTACCAGGCGATGGTTTCCTTGGGATTCATGATACCGGTAAAACGGGCTGTGATCTTTCCTCCCTTGACGGCAGCAAGGGTAGGAACGCGTTCCACTTCTGCTGCGCTCATGAGATCCGCATGCTCTTCGGAGTCTACGGCGGCAAGTGTAATGGGAAGTTGTGCGCTTACCTTTTCAAGAACAGTTCCCATGATTTTGCAGTGCGGGCAAAGCTTTTTATGAAAGATGATGATACCCTCATTGTTCTTGAGAAATTCATCATAGGACGCGGTATCCAGTGCGGTGAGATTTTCTATGCTCATGGTATAATCCTTTTTTGACGGCGGCAGGCTGTGCCTGCCGCCGAAATAGTGTCAGAGATCAGGAGGCACGCAGTTCAGACATGAACAGACGCAGCTGGTCAAACATTTCCTTTGCCTTGTCGGGGTATTGGGAAATGACGTTGTTGAGCTGGAACATGTCTTTCTTGCGGTCGAACAAGGCATCGGTTTCAGGTACGGATGTGGTGGAACCCGGCGTACACGTCCACTGGGCAGCTCCATCCAGCGAGGCATTTTTCTTGTATTCGTCCTGAACTTCGTTGACGGTATTACCGGCAGCTTCGGCCTGGCGTTTGGCTTCTTCTTGGGCTTTAACCTTTTCTTCAAACATGCCCTTACCTCCGACGGCGCGCAGGTGATCACTGTTCACAGACGCGGCGTAGAAGTCTCGGGCCATTGTGTCGGCGTTGTCATTGGGAATCCAATGGATATAGGACCAGTCATCGGTGAACATGGCCCAGGAGTAGGGGTAATAGCCGGAGATGGCGAAATCACGTACCTTGTCGGCTTTACCGAGGGCGATTGGCAGAAGGGATTTGCCCTGCATGTCGGGATGTACACCGATTCCCAGCCAGTCACAGATGGTGGGAGCCACGTCGCAGCTCTGTGCAAAAGCCTTGGTTCGCTGGTTCGGAGCAATGCCGGGGCCGCGCATGATCATCACGATGTGGGCGAGTTCTTCATAGGGCCAGGGGCGTACCTTACGCATGAGGTTGTGGCCGTGTTCGCCCATACCGAGGGGTTCACCGTGGTCACTGACCACCATGACCAGCGTGTTTTCTTCAAGTCCGAGTTCGCGTACCTTGCGCATGAGACGGCCGAACTGCCTGTCGCACAACGTGATGAGTTCCGCGTAGCACATGCGGATGTGATGAAGTTCTCTTTCCGTGTAGGTGGACTTGCCGTCCTGCTCAACCACATCGGCCATGGGCAGGATGATTTCCTTGCCGGTATAGTCAGGATCGTAAGGGCATTTGAGTTCGGGATCGTAGACTGAAGGCGGATCCCAGGGTTCATGCGGATCGAAAGAATCCACCCACAGGAAGAAGCTGTGCTTGCGGTCGACCTTTTCAAGATAGTCGATCGCGGCGTTCATGGTACGGGTGACGTATCTGTCTTCCTCTCCGTAGCCGAATTCACGCATGCGCAGATAGTTGCTCCATTCGTTTCTTGAAGCATTATACGCGGCTTCACCCCAGCGTTCCGTATAGACTTCCTTGGCCTGCTCGGTACTGAAGTCGTCAGGGTCGAAGTGGATGATCGGATCGTTGGAGTAGAAATAGTCGTCAGCTTCATGACCGTGGGTGAAATAGACCTTATCAAAGCCCCGGGTATAACCGAACTTGGGCAGACGGTACATGGGGCAGTCAAAGATAAGGGCTGTATCAATGGGGCGTCCCCAGCAGAGATCGGCGATGGTGGTATCATCGGAAGAAAGCGGAACCCAGCCGGCGAAGGGCAGTGTATAGCGTCCGGTATGCATGGCGCGACGGCAGGGAACGGTGGGCAGGCCTTCGCAGTAGGCATTTTCGAAGACCATGCCTTCCTTGGCGAAGTAGTCGATGTTCGGAGTTTTTATCCAGTCATTGCCGTAACAGCCGAGATAATTATACTGCAGACTGTCAAACATGACGACGATAGCATTCTTGATCATAGCATCCTCATGTATTCGGTAAAAATGTTCTTATATATTCTCTTTCCGAAAATTATTTTGCGGAAAGGGCAGCCTCGTACTTGGCATAAACAGCTTTGGCTGTGCTATAAATTTCTTCGCTGTTGGTAAGCTTCCCTTCAACTTCCTGCAGCCAGGTTGCTTTCATTTCGTCCTCGGCAAGAGCCCTCCAATGTTCGCGTTCTTCATCGCTCAGGTAATTGACCTTGATGCCGTTGGCCACCATGACGTCAAAGTCCTCCTTTTCCCCTTCATCCAATGCAGCGCCAAGCAACTTCGTCATGGCTTCGCCGGAAGTTTCTTCAAAGACTTTTTTGATGTCGTCGGGCAAGGAATCCCAGCGTGTTTTGCTCATGGCAAAAAAGCAGGGAGAGGTGAAAATGGAAGACATCAGCAGATAGTCACATGCTTCGTCGACCTTGAAGGACCGGGTGGGGGGAATGGGATAAATGACGCCGTCGGCCATGTTGCGGCTCAGGGCAAGATAGATGTCGGGGCCGGGCTGCATGATACACTCAACTCCCAGAGATCTGGCAAAGATGGTGGTATCTTTACCGGCACCTATGAATTTGAGGTTTTTCATGTCTTCAAGTGTTTTTACTTCCTTGGAGCGGGTGAATACCTGCAACGGTGAGGTGGAATGAACGCCGAGCAGCTTGACTTCCTTGAATTCCTCCTTCATCTCCGGAACGGTGTTGACCAGTTCCCATAAGGCCGCGGAAGCTACGGAGGCGTTTGTTGCCGCAAGGGGAAGTTTGCCGGTTACCGTTGTTGCAGGGAACACACCGGGGAAGCGGGTCAGATAATGGTCGGCAATGTCAATCTGATCTTTTACCAGACCATTCCACAGTTCTCCGTCCGGAATGATGGTATTGGGATTGTACAGCTGGATGATAACTCGACCGTTTGTGCGCTCTTTTATCTGCTCTATCCAAGGTTTATATACTTTCTGAACGAGAATATGTCTGTCCATATACTGTGTGACCATTTTCATACGAATAGGTCTTGCGGCATTACCTATTTGTGGACAAATTATTATGCTTGAAAGGATGATACCGGCGATCAAGTAAATCTTTTTCATAATACCTCCACGTAATATAGTTGATTGTTGAACTATACTTTATAAAGTTAACTATAGTAGTTTATTTGGTAAGTACAAAGCTATGTCTGGGAATATGGTCAGAAGTACGATACACATCAGCATGCACATGACAAATACGATGATGTATTTGAAGATGGAGGCCATTGGAGCGCTGTCCGGCATGCCAGCGATGGCAAAGACTACCAGACCCATAGGCGGAGTGATTTGTCCCATTTCCATGAGAATGACGGTGACCACGCCAAACCAGATGGGATCAAAGCCGAGAGCCTGAATGGTGGGATACAGTGCGGGCAGTGTCAGGAGAATCATGGGAATGACATTCAGCATACAGCCCAGAGCAATATACAGCAGAACCACCAGCAGGAAGATCAGCCATTTGTTTGTTGTGGCCGCAAGAACAGCATCTGCCAGTTCAAACGGAATGCGGGAAGCCGCGAAAAAGTATCCGAGCAGACCAACGCCAATGAGGATAAGGAACAGTTTTGTGGTCATGGAAACTGTGCCTTGCAGTGCCTTAATAAAACCTTCTTTGGTCAGCTTTTTGGAGATGAACGCATAGATAAAAGTTCCGAATGCACCGACGGCGCCGCCTTCGTTGGGGCTGAAAAATCCGAACAATATGCCTCCTAGTACCAGGACAACCAGCCCGAGCATGGGAATGACTCCCGTCAAGGAACGAAGTTTTTCCGACAGGGGGTATTCCGGTCCGCGGGGAGCAAGTTCCGGGTGGCGGCGCGCCATGATGTACACTGCCAGACAGAACATGGCTGCCAGAAGAATACCGGGAGCGACACCTGCCAGAAAAAGCTTGCCGAGGCTTTCTTCGGTAATAATGGCATAGAAGATAAAACCGACACTCGGGGGAATAAGAATGCCTAGTGTTCCGCCGGCGGCGAGGCAGGCACAGGAAAGTCCCATGTTGTAGTTATGTCGTTTCATCTCGGGCAGGGCTACGGAAGACATGGTCATGGCCGTGGCGAGAGAATCTCCGCAAATAGCTGCAAATCCGGCACAGCCGGTGACGCTGGCGATGGCCAGACCTCCGGGCTTGTGCCCCAACCACTTGGAAGCAGCATTGAACAGGTCGGTTGAAATGCCGGCCTGTAACGCCAGTTCTCCCATGAGAATGAAAAGCGGGACAACACTGAGGGTGAAAGACATGACGGAGCTAGGGACACCCATGCCCAGCATATGCAGCGGATTCAGGTGGTTTTCTTCTATGATCATCAGGCCGAGCATGCCGATGATTGCCATTGCATAACCTATGGGCATGCGTAAAAAGAGCAGAATCATGAGCCCGATGAAGAGAATCCCTCCTGTCATGAGGTATTCCCAGGCCAGAGGCGTATCTTCCAGAAGCCAGGGGGTCATGCAGATGATGACGGGGGCAATGATCGCTATTATTAAAGAAACATAGTTTTTGTGTTCAACACAGGAGGATACGGCGTTGCCGAAACAGTAGATAATGGATAAAAGCAGAATAACGGAGCCTACGGATGCAGCGAAAAAGAAAGGAGCCGTAGGAAGATAAATTTCAGGCGTGAATTCTCCGCCAGCCATTTTTTCCATGGCAGAGATAAAGATCTCGTAAGTGATGCAGGCAACAAGTATGGCGCAAAGCTCCCAGTGAAATACAAAGAGGCTGCGCTGGAGTTTTGCCGGCAGGAAACCGTAAACGAGATCGACGTCAATATGACGTTGCTCAATTTGAGGTTTGGGGAGTGAGAAAAAGACAAGAAGCAGTAGGAGCAGTTCCTCAACTTCAA